>NZ_CABUIW010000045.1 GCF_902491705.1 uncultured Lactobacillus sp.
TTGTTCTTTATTAAATTTAGTCATAATAAAAGACCCAAAAGTGTCTAACTTTTGGGTCTCACTTCACTACGCTTGAGGCGTAGCTTTTTTCGTTAATTCTGATATAACAATCTAACTTTCATTCCAGTGTTCAGTACACCAACAATTGCACTGCAGAGAACGACTACAAATAATGAAGGATTCATCAAAGAAATGATGTATCCAATCAATAAACTAAGAATCCAACAGGAGAAGTTAAGTTTATTGATATGACGATATTGTTCCTTGTTGTAATGGATTGCAATGGTAATCCCAATATAGAAGAGGAGCATCCCTCCATACAAACAAGAAATTGCAAAAACAGAATTTGCTTCTTTCTCACTAATGAACTTGAGTGAGACAGTAATTAAACTCAAACCAAACAAGATAAAGTAGTGAAGGTAGATCAACAAATTTCCAGTTTGGCCAGTCATCTTTTCTTCAATCAAATGATCGAATTCAGTAATGTAACCGAAGAACAAACTTGCAACAGTCAAGAAGACTAGGATTGAAACAAATGAGAAGTTACTTGGCTTAAAGTAGTCTGCAATTCCGATGATCGTTTCACCAAATGTGATGATGATTAACAATGTCAATCTTTCAAGCAGGTGTGAAAAGATAATTGGATGCTTCTTAGTATACTTTCCGGTAAAAGCAGGAAGAATCCAACTAATAATAATTCCTAGGAAAGCTACTAATCGTGCCCAGCCCGCATTTGATAAGCCACCAATCAATAGGGTGATTGTCCTAAAGCAAAGAATCCAGCTAAAGGCTTTAGCGATATCTTTATCAGCTTGATTATCAGCTTTGAAGAAAACAATCAAATACTGGAGCATTAACGTAAATGATAGTAGACTTGCTGCTAAGAAAAACGTTGTCATATTCTGGTAGCTAGTATTGCTAAAAGAATTTGACATATAAAGCAGAATTACCATATCAATAAAGTAGAAGGTGATGTCAGTCCAGCTAGAAGAACCATAACGATTGGTGAAGACCGACTGTACCATCCATGAATTGATAAAGACAATTACGATTACAGCAAAAATTAAAAACGATATAGGAGCGATTGTTCCATGATGAAGATGATGAATTAATCCAGTTGCTTGTGAAATCATGTAAGCAAAGACTAGATCATAGAATAACTCAATCATGGAAACACGCTTAGTTAGTATTTCTGGCATGTTTTATAAATCCCTTTCATATAATATTTTTCTATTTCATTATATGAAAGATAAGATAAGAAAGTAAAACTAACTTTATATCAAGATTTAAGGCATAACAATCAACATATATTAATAATCTTTGTTAATCAAAATCTGCCAAAATTCTTTTTCTGCATCAGTCATAATATAGTTTTCTCTAGTTGCAGCAGCTAAAATAAATTCAGGCTGATTCTCGTCAATTAAAGGAATAGTAACCACATTATCATTTTCAGTAATGGCTAAAGTTGTTAGATATGAAATGCCCAAATTTTGAGCGACTAAATTTTTTACTACTGTAACATCAGGACTGCGATAGATTGTATTGATATTAATTTGTTCTTTTTTCAACATCTGATTTAATGCTTTAGTATGAATAAAATCACTACTTAATCCAATAAAATTTTCATTAGCGATTTCCTTGAAGGAGATTGCTTTTTTCTTTGCAAAAGGATGATCTTTACTAACAACAATACAAATTGGATATCGCTTGATAATTTCTAATTTAATACCAGGTGCTGGACTTGTTTTCGTTAAACCAAGCATAGAAAAATTTATATGACCATCAATCAATAGATGATATAAATCATATGAGCCATTTTCAATTACGTTTAATCGATTGAGAAGTCCTTTAGTAAATAATTCTGGAACAATTTTTAGAAAATAATTTCTACCGATTATTGGTGGAAGACCGAAAGAAATAGTTGCCTCTTTGTTTTGCTTAATCTCTTCCTCGGCAATATTGATCTCATTTAAAATTGTTTGAACATGTTCATCGAATTGCATCCCTAAGCGCGTAATAATAATACTTTTATGCGATTGGTCTCGAATTAAAAATTTTCCACCAAATTTATTTTCCAATCGCTTCACAGCCGCAGTAATAGTAGGTTGACTGACACCAAATTTTTTTGCAGTTTTCGTATAGCTTTTTAAATTTACCAATTCATGGTAGTAGCGCAAGTCTTGTGTATTCATGGTTTTGCCCCTCATATAAAGAAATATTTGGTATAGTTAAACATTTGACTATAAACTTTATCGACTTCTATACTACTTCTAATCATACAAGATGATGAAAGGATAAACATAGGGGGATTTGAAAATGACAAATGCATATAATATTTTAAACGATCCTTTTTTAAACAAAGGAACTGCTTTTACTAAGAGTGAAAGAGAGAGTTTAGGTTTAGTTGGAACCCTTCCTGCAAAAGTACAAACAATTGAAGAGCAAGCTGAAAGAATTTATGAGCAATATAAAGCTCGCACCAAGAGTACTGAACGAAGAAAATTCTTGATGGAATTGTTTAATACTAATCGTACTCTTTTCTATTATGTAATCGAACAACATATTGAAGAATTATTACCAGTTATCTATGATCCGGTAATTGCGCCAGCCATTGAAAAATATAGCGAGATTTTCATGAAACCACAAGGTGCAGCATTCTTATCAATTGATGACTCTGACGAAATCGAAGCAAGCTTAATTAATGCGGCTGGTGGCAGAAAAATTAAATTGATCGTTGTTACCGACGGTGAAGGAATCCTTGGAATTGGAGACTGGGGTTCAAATGGTGTAAATATCTCTGTAGGTAAGTTAATGGTCTATACTGCTGCAGCAGGCATTGACCCACGTGAAGTTTTACCTGTGTCACTTGATGTAGGTACTAACAATCAAACTTTAATTGATGATCCACTTTATCTAGGAGAAAAACATGCACGAGTAACTGGCGATGATTACTATGAATTTGTAGATAAATTTGTAAAAACTGCTCGCAGCATTTTCCCAGATGTATATATTCACTTTGAAGACTTTGGCCGCGATAATGCCACTAAGATTTTGAATAAATATCGTAAAGAAATTCCAGTCTTCAATGATGATGTTCAAGGAACAGGAATTGTATGTCTAGCTGGCGTATTAGGTGCCTTAAATATTTCCAAGCAAAAATTTAGCGATCAAATTTTCCTTACTTTTGGTGCTGGAACTGCTGGAATGGGAATTGCTAATATGATGTATCGTGAAATGCTTGTTGAAGGTTTAAGCCCTGAAGAAGCCAAGAAACACTTTTATTTAGTTGATCGACAAGGATTACTCTTTAACGATACTCCAGGAATTACACCTGAACAGAAGCCATTTGTGCGTGATAGATCAGAATTTGATAATCCAGACGAATTAACTAATTTGGAAGCAGTTATTAAAACAGTTCATCCAACAATAATGATAGGTACCTCAACTACACCAGGTGCATTTACTGAAGCTGCTATTAAAGAAATGGCTGCTCATACTGAAAGACCAATTATTTTTCCAATTTCTAATCCAACTGAATTAATGGAAGCAAGCGCTAAAGATTTGATTAAGTGGACTGATGGTAGAGCATTAATTGCTACAGGTGTACCATCAGATCCAGTTGAATACAAGGGTACTAAATACTACATTGGTCAAGCCAACAATGCATTAATTTATCCAGGACTCGGTCTTGGTGTCTTAGCAAGTAAGGCTAAATTAGTTAGTGATGAGATGCTTTCTGCAGCTGCACATTCATTAGGCGGAATTGTTGATCCAGATGAAAAGGGAGCAGCAGTGTTGCCTCCAGTTTCAAAAATTAAGATCTTCTCTGAAAAAGAAGCAATCAGTGTTGCTCAAACTGCTATTGACCAAAAACTTGCAGATGAGAGCATTAAGGATGCCAAGGAAGCTACTGAAAATATGAAGTGGATTCCTAAATACTAAAAATTTATAGCTAAAATAAAAAGCCTATTTTCGGCAGTATTTATATTATTGATACTGTCTATGAAAGTAGGTTTTTTTATTGAATTCAATTCTTAATTAATATTTTTAATCTTATCTTTTAAATCTAGACTGAAGTGGAAAATTAAATATCCAATCAGCCAAGTAATAATATCAGTAACAGCTTGAGCCCAAATTATACCGTGATAGCCAATTACTCGATGCATAATTTCCATTGCTAGCCAATAAATGACGCCTTGTCTAGAGATTGCCATAATAAAGGCTGCCCAAGCATTACCTACAGATTGAAAGACAGTTGTATAAACTAAAATCATTCCTACTAGTGGGGTAGTGATCAAACAAGCAATTAACATGTAACTACCTACGTTAATAATATTTGCTTGATTCATAAATAATGCAATTATTGGACGGGCAAAAATAATCAGTACAACGCTTATTACAGCCGCATAAACTACTTGAACTAAGATATCGAATCTTAAAATATCTTTTAGTCGTTTCCAGTTTTTAGCACCGTAGTTATATCCAATTAAAGGCTGTGCACCAAAGGTGAAACCAACGATAACCAAAATAACGATGTTGTAAATTTTCTGTGTAATTCCCATTGCAGCTACTTGTGAAGCTCCATAAACAGCTAAAGAACTATTTAAAAGTGCCATTCCAAAGCTTTGAGCAAAGTTAGTAATGGATCCTGGAATACCGATTAAGAAAATATCTTTAATAGTTTTACCATCGATTTTCATTAATCGAGGATTTAAGTTAATATATTTTGCATTATGTAAAGTGAAGTAGATTAATAATATATCAGTTAATACATAACCCAAAATATTAGCAATACCCACACCAGTTGCACCCATTTTTAACACAAATAGAAAAATAGGATCTAGGATGATTGCTAAGATAGTTCCTGTCATCGTCGCAATCATAGCTTGCATTGCTAAGCCTTCAGTACGAATCAAGTTTTGTGGTACCAAAGAAAAGAGAATAAAGACAGCCCCTAAAGCAATGATTCGATAAAAATCAGCTGCATCCCCATATGTGCTAGCTCTTGCACCTAGCAAATAAAGAATTGGTCTTTCAAAAGCAAGCAGAATAATAGTTAATACAATACCAGTAATAATGCTGATATAAAGACAAAAGCTACTGGCATGCTTACTTAAGTCATACTTTTTTTCACCAAACAGCCGCGAAATAACACTACTGCCGCCAAGTCCAAAAATATCGGAGACAGCGATGATGAAATTAAATAGCGGCGCACCGATAGTGACGGCCGCTACCAAGTTAGTATCACCAGTTTTGGCAACAAACATTGTGTCGGCTAGATTATAGATCATGGTTGTGATCATACCTAGTACAACAGGAAACGCCAATTTGAAATAAACTTTCTTAATCGGCGCGTGTGCAAATAAGTCGTTCATAATATACCTCTAATTAAACTTTCCAAGATATATTATAGTAGATTTTTGAATTTCTAAGATCTTCCTTTTTTCATTGTTCAAACTTTGGTTACAAAACTTTTATATTTTTTAGAATAGCTAAACCTTTTCTTATGAGTTTTATTACAAAATGCGCATTTTTAATTCACAAATAGAACGTATGATAAACACAATCAATCGAAACTCATGAAAGGGGACGTTAAAATGAGAAAATCAAAATCTGTTATTGCTGTATCATTAGCAGCTGCAATGCTAGCAAGTGTAGTTGTTGAAACTGATCTTCAACCATCTACTGCTCAAGCAGCGACAACTACTAAAAAGAGCAATAAGTCAAAACCACCTAAAATGCCCAATGGTAAAAAGACAGGAACGCCTCCAACTAAACCTGGTAAGGGCAAAAAGATGGGAACTCCTCCGACCGGTAAAGCTGGTAAAGGCGGCCCCAACACTCAAAGTTATGACTATAAGGGGAAATTAAAGGCTACCCTTAATGTAAAATCTGGCACAAAAAAGATAGGTAAAAAGACTATCTCCAATACTAAAACAGATCAAAATGCAGCCCTTGTTCAAAAGAATGGAAAACTGGTTTTATCTGGAACTAAACTAACCAAAACAGGCAGTTCTAAAAGTGACGATAATGCCAACTTTTACGGATTGAATTCAATTTTACTAGCTAATGGTAAAAATGCTGTAGCCACAGTAAATAATGCCATACTTACATCAAACGCTACTGGAGCAAATGGTATTTTCGCCACTAACAAAGGTACTGTTAACGTAACAAACACTCAAATTAAAACTAGTGGTAAAGCTAATTCTAGAGGCTTAGATGCAACCTATGGTGGTAAGATTAACGCCAACAAAGTTAATATCTCTACTCAAGGTGATCACTCAGCTGCAGTTGCTACAGATAGGGGTGGCGGTACTGTCAATGTCAAAAATTCTAAGCTTACAACTAAAGGTTCTGGTTCACCACTAGTATATTCAACAGGAACAATCTCACTAAACAATGTAACAGGTACTGCAAGTGGTAGTCAGATTGCTGGTATGGAAGGATATAACAAGATTTCATTGAAGAATTCTAGTTTGACTTCAACTAGTAATAAGATTTCTGGCTCAGATCCAATTAAAAATGGAGTGATTATTTATCAATCTACCTCTGGGGATGCAGAAACTTCCTCAAGTAAAAGTGCTAACTTTAGTGCTGAAAATTCAACTTTAAAAACAAAGATATCAAGTGGCGCAATGTTCTATGTAACTAACACCACTGGAAAGATCACTCTGCAAAACACTAATTTGAAATTTGATTCCAATAATGTAGATTTGCTTCGCGTAGTAGGAAACAATTCTAACAATTGGGGTACCAAAGGCAAAAATGGGGGTCATATTACTTTAACAGTAAAAGATCAACAGCTTAAAGGCAACATTGTAGTCGACACCATTTCTAGCGCAAATATTAATTTAACTAACAATTCCACTTATACTGGTAAGACTCAAATTGTTACCAACAAATATGCTACTAGTTCTTCCAAGTCTAAGACGCCACTCATCATGAATATTGATAATAATTCAAAATGGGTAGTAACAGGCAATTCAACAATCACCAATTTAAATCTAGCAAAAGGTGGCAAGATCGTTGATAAAGATGGTAAGACAGTCACCATTGTAGCTAACGGAAAAACAGTTCAAAAGGGAACTAGTACTTACACAGTAACCGTAACAGGTAGTTTTACAAATAATTAAGTAGTTAAATTCTAAATTTTTTCTTCATACAAAAACCTTGAAATAAGGCTTAGAAATTTTCAAAAATGAAGGTTTCTAAGCCTTTTTATTTTTTAATAAGGTCATCTTTTTCAAAATTATAATTCAAAAGTTATAGTTTTATGTTATTTATTTATACAAAAATAAAAAGTCTAAAATCTTGAAAAGTATAGTAATGCCTAATATACTGAGAATGAAGGGATGGAAAATGATATTTAGATAATTGGAAGAGGATGGCAAAAATGTTATTTAAAAATGACTCTCAAATAAAAAGATTTAATCAGGAACAACCACATTTCTCAATTAGAAAATTAAGTGTTGGTGCAGCTTCTGTTTTAATTGGAATTAGTCTAATGGGTTTTACTAATCAAAGCGTCAAAGCTGACACAGTTTCTGAACCGACTACTGAAGAAACTACAAAGACTAATACAAATAATTCTGATCAACAAACTCTAAAGAAGAATAATGTTCCATCCGTTGAACAATCCTCAACTGTAGAAAAAGAAAATTCTTCAAATACTGAACAAAATTCAGTTGTAGAAAAACAGGATGGTACTACTGATAAAACTTCTCAAAGTACGGTTCCTACTTCAAACCAAGCTAATACAGAAGTAATAAATGAATATCCTAAAACAAATGTAGTCCAAGGTCAGAATTTAAATGCAAGTTCAAAACCTTCAGACTCTCAATCCACTGATACTCAAAACAAGGCTCTAAAATCTTTAGATGAGGCTAAAAAAGCTCCAGCTGTTCAGCCAGCAAAAGGCAATGAAGAAAGTAACGGCGAAGATATCAAGGGCATCAACAGTAAGATTACTATCACTGGTGAGAACAAATATACTGGTAAAACTTCAGAATCAAGTGCTAAGAATGTTGAAGTAAATCCTTCTATTACTAAGGATTTGAACATGGTCATTACTATTGAAAATAATAGTGATACTGACAAGAATATTAGCACTTCTTATCCTGATAATGCTTATGCCTTACCAGCCTATAATGGCCGCAAGAATGCTAATATCGTTGTCGATAGTTCAAGAGTAACAATCAACAATAACCAAGTAACTTTTGGCGGTAATTATCAAGATGCTGGTTTAACTATTACTAACTGGGATGCAGCAAACGAACAAGGATCATCAGGCTTTAACAATAAGGAAGAAACAATTGCTAAAATCGTAAATGATCCTAGTTTAATCGGTGGTTTCCAAATTTCAGGAACTATAAAAGCTCACCAAATTGCAACCATTATTGTTCCTTTGAAAGTTGTTAATCCGGATCAAAAATCTGGTGGAAGCAAATTTGAAAGACAATATGGTCAAGCAGTTGTAATTAGCCTTGATCCAGAAGGTGGACGCAGTGCTGGTGACTACACTAGCGTTAACTCCAGCGTTGATACTTTAGTAGACAACAATATTGCAAACCTTGCTGATAATGATGGTAATTTGACACTTAATGCCGATGTTACTAACGGTGGACTTTTAACTCATCAAGAAACACTCGAATTTAACTTAAACAATATAGCTAACTTCAATAATAATCATCAAGTTCATGTTGTATTTGATCACAGTAAAGAAATTAATCTCGACTGGGCTGGCATTAATGGTGATAGTATTCAATATAAAGTTAATGGTGTTTACAAGACTGCTAGTCAAATGACTGATGCTGACTGGAAAAACGTTACCGCAGTTAAGGTCAATGCGGGTTTAGCATCAGGTGCCACTGGTAAAATTTCCATTCCAGTTAAGGTTCAAAATGTTGATCAGATCAAGAATGATTTGTTGACTAACGCTACTGCTAACCAGTCAAACTTAAGACAAAATACAGTTTCAATTAATACTTCTGTTGATTCAAAATCAATTGGTAATCCAAAGACAACAACTTACTATTACGAATTACCTGCAGATGCTACGATGAATGCAGTTAACGCTAATATCGCTCATCAAAAGGGAATTTTACCAACAGTTTTAACTGTTGATGCAAATGGTATTCGTCATTATGTAGATATCCCAGAAATTCAGGATTTGATGCCATATTTGAATAAGGAAGACTTTATTTATCAAAATATCGGTCACACTGACAGTAGTAAAGTCTTATTTACTGATGGTACTTTAAAGATTAAGTTGGATAAGATCTTTAATGCACTTAAAGACCACGGCTACTCAGTAAATATTCAAAACAATAATGGCAATAAATCAACTTGGCCTCTCTACAGCTATAATGTTTCAGCAAGCGGCAATATTAACTTGTACGTTCAATTACAGAACATTTTTGATACCAAGGATTTAAACTTAACGCCTAACGATAGTTGGAACTCAAATGATAGTTTAATTTCCGCAAAAGTAGAATTTTATAACCCAGTTACCATGAGACAGACTGGCTCAGAAGATTTAAAGGCTAATGGTAATTACACTTATGATCTTTATGATCCAGCAGGTAATCAAATTGCAAAGAATGTTCCAGTTGGTCAAAATATTGGCAAATTGAGTGTGGGTAGATATCGTGTTGTTTACCACTATGAAATTAATGGAAATGAAATGGTTTCTAAAGAGGCTTATATCAATGTAAGTGAACCAGTTCAACCTACAAATCCTGTGCAACCAACTAATCCACCTGCACCTGTAACACCTGAACAACCAACTGTACCAGAAAATCCAACAAGTCCAGTGCAACCATCTAGTCCAAGTAACTCAAACGTTACTCCATTGCCAGAAATCACCCCAACTAGACCAGTAGCGCCATCTGCTCCAGATGTAAATGCAGATAGTGATTCTGATACTGTTCGTCCTCATGCAGAAAAGGTGAGTGCTGGTAGCAACAAGAAAACTGTCACTCCAAAGAATATGAATGTAATCAATAATAAAGTTGCTAAAGCTATGCCAGTTTCAAATGTACACTCACAACAGGTCGCACACCCACAAGCTAATAGTAAGAATGTAACTAGAAATGATGAAAATACATTACCACAAACTGGCGAAAGGAAAGAAACGAATGCTGCAATCGTTGGATTGCTAGCTGCTGCTTTAGGCATCTTGGGTTTAGCAATTACTAAACATAAAGCTAGAAACTAAATTTTAATTAACGAATAAAAAACAGGAGAAAGGATCACTAAACCTTTTCTCCTGTTTATTATTTCTCATGCTTTATAATGTAACTTAGACACAATAAAAGAAGGAAGTAATTATGACTTTTAAGCAACCGCTTGCCGATCTAATGCGACCAAAAGCACTAGATGAAATGGTGGGCCAGAAGCATTTACTAGCAAAAGGACAACCACTTTATCAAATTATCAATGAACATATTCCACTTAGTCTACTTTTATGGGGACCACCTGGGTGCGGGAAAACTACATTAGCTTATGTAATGTCGCAAACCTTGAAATTACCTTTTGAAAAATTCAACGCATCTATTCAAAATAAAAGCCAATTGCAAAAATTGATTCAGAAACATCCTGATGAAAGCTTTGTCTTACTTTTAGACGAAATTCATCGTTTAACTAAGCCAATCCAAGATTATCTATTGCCATATTTAGAAAATGGTCATGTTTTATTGGTAGGTACAACGACTGAAAATCCAATTATGTCAATTCAGCCAGCCATTAGATCTAGATGTCAGATATTTGAGTTTTATCCAATTAGTGCAAAAGACGTAGAACCTGTTTTAATCAAAGCCGCAAAAAAGCAACTAGGCTTTGATTTACCTAAAGAGCAAGCCCATGCAATAGCTAATAGTGGCAATGGGGATGTACGCGTATCTTTAAATATTTTAGATACACTTAACGCTATGCATCCCCAAAACATCTCAATGCAAGATATTGAGCAATTTGCTAAAAATCAACATTTTGCTTTCGATAAAGATGCTACTAAACATTACGATTATCTTTCCGCGTTTCAAGATTCAATCGAAGGTTCTGATGCCGACGCAGCCTTATATTATTTAGCGGTTATCTTAAAATCCGGCGATCTAGAATCAGTTGTTAGACGACTTAAAGATTCTGCTGCCTTAGATGTTGGGCTAGCAGATCCTGCAAGAGTGGCTCAAGTAATTACTTTGGCCAATACTGCCCTTGAAATTGGCTTGCCACGTGCTTCAACTCATCTTGCTATGGCAACAATCTTACTCGCGATAGCACCGCGATCAGATTCCGCAATGCAAGCTTATTATCAAGCAGCTAAAGACGCAGAGCATCCTACAGATCATCCGATGCCAAAATATTTACAAGATTCACACTATAAAGGTGCTGGTAAATTGCGTGGTGCTGGAGAAATGCAAAATATGTTTGATTTGCCACATAATATAGCTAGACAAGAATACTTGCCTAAAGATCTAGTAGGTAAGCATTACTATATTCCTGCTCAAAACAAATCAGAAGAGAAGCTTTATTCCCAATATCAAGCTTTATACAAATACATTTATCAAAAGCCGTTTATTCCTACTAAGTTTCCTGATCACTTTGAACATTTCAAAAGTTAAAAATTTATACTTTTCTTAATTTTAATGCAGTGCTGTTAAGAGTAGAATAGCCTTGTTATAAAAATTAGGTTATAGAAAGAGTGTAGATAAACATGTGTACATCTATTTGTTACAATCCAAATGATCATTACTTTGGTAGAAACCTTGACTATGAAATTGCTTATGGTCAAAAGGTAGTTATCGTTCCAAGAAACTACGAATTTAAATATAGACAATTACCAACGCAAAAGTCACATTATGCTTTTATTGGCGTCTCCGTAGTTAGCGATGATTACCCATTATTATGTGATGCTATTAATGAAAAGGGCTTAGGAATTGCCGGCTTAAACTTCCTTGGACCTAACCACTACTTCCCAGAAATTGAAGGTAAGAAAAACATTGCCTCCTTTGAATTAATACCATACTTATTAAGTAATTTCGAAACTACTGATGACGTTAAAAAGGCTTTAGCTAATGCAAATATTTCAAACGCTAGTTTTGCAGATAACCTTCCTGCATCTGATTTGCACTGGCTTATGAGTGATAAAACTGGAAAGAGCATCGTAGTTGAATCAACTGAATCTGGCTTACACATTTACGATAATCCAGTAAACGTTTTGACTAATAACCCAGAATTTCCAAATCAATTAAGCAAATTAAGTGATTATGCTGATGTTACTCCAGGTACTCCTAAAAATACTTTAGTACCTAATGTTGATTTAAACATGTACAGCAGAAGTCTTGGTACTCATCATTTACCTGGTGGTATGGATTCAAGTTCTCGTTTTGTTAAGAGTGCATTTGCTTTAGCTCATGCTCCTAAAGGTAAGGACGAAGTAGAAAACGTTACTAACTACTTCCACATTTTACACTCTGTTGAACAACCTAAGGGCTTAGATGAAGTAGAAGATAATCGCTTCGAATTTACCATGTACACTGATTGCATGAACTTAGACAAGGGTATTCTATACTTCACCACTTATGATAATAACCGCATCAGTGCAGTAGATATGCATAAAGCAGACTTAGACGCCAAAGATTTAATTTGTTACGATTTGTTCAAGAAGCAAGACATCGATTATATGAATTAAAATTTTAGCCACTCACAAATGTGAGTGGTTTTTCTTTGTAATTATGTTTGACATCTAACAAAAATAAAATTACCATATGTTAGGCGTCTAACATAATTTGGAGGGAATATGGAACCAATTAAAAAAATAGTTAAACAAGCAACGACACAGATCGAGAGAGAACGCGATCATTTTGCCGCGAGCTTGAACATTACTGGCACACAAATGTCTGTAATTGATTTTTTGTCAAATATGCCTGATTACACAGCTAGTCAAAATGAAATCGAGCAAGAATTTGATATTCGACGATCAACTACAACAATTATGCTTCAAAGAATGGAGAAAAGAGGTTTAATTGAGCGAATTACCAGTCCAAATGACAAGAGGCAAAAACTAGTTAAATTAACTGAAAAAGCTCAGACTTTGGTCGAAAAAATTCATGAATATATGAAACAAGATGACCTAAAACTAAGAGCAAATTTTACTAATGAAGAACTAGAAATCACTAGAAAGGTGTTGGAATTAATTAAAAATGGCTAAAAATGAAAAAATACCTGCAAAAGTTTTTGCGGCAATTGTTGCGACAGGATTGATGTCATTTTGTGGAGTTATCGTTGAAACTTCGATGAATATTGCCTTTCCAACTTTGATGAAAGACTTTTCAGTATCAACAAACACTGTATCGTGGATCACCTCAATTTATTTATTGGCAATTTCAATCATTGTGCCAATTTCTGCGATCTTAAAGAGCAGTTACAAAACCAAAAATCTTTTTCTAACTGCTAATATTTTATTCCTGTGCGGTCTTATTATTGATGCAATTGCACCGGCTTTTATTTTTCTATTGCTGGGAAGAGTAGTACAAGGAATTGCGACTGGGATCGCCTTGCCGCTTATGTTTAACATCATTTTAGAACAGGTCCCTAAATCAAAAATAGGGACCATGATGGGAGTCGGCAACTTGATTACTGGTGCAGCTCCGGCATTAGGTCCAACTTTTGGTGGTATTGTCATCAACAACTTAGGTTGGCGTTGGATTTTTTATTTATTATTGCCATTTATAATACTTTCACTGATTTTAGGACTATGGGGAATCGAACAAAAATCTAAGCTAGTTAAGCAAAGAATTGATGTACCAAGCTTCTTGCTAATTGCAGTCTTCTTTAGTGGAGCGATTTATGGCTTTAGTAGTTTAAGCAACGGCAATATTTTAGAAATTGTTGTACCTTTAATTCTAGTAATTTTAGCGGCAATTCTATTAGTCAAAAGAACAAAGAAGATACCACATCCTTTACTTAAGCTTGATTTATTTAAGAATAAATATTTTACTGCATCTGTATTAGGATTTTTCTTAATTCAAATGATATCGCTGGGTAATGCCTTCTTAATTCCAAACTACATTCAGTTAACTAATGGCAGCAGTGCGATGACTGCCGGATTGATAGTTCTACCAGCTGGTGCAATCGGCGCAATAATGGGGCCAATTGGCGGACACTTGCTTGATAAACATGGTGCAAGAAATGTAACTTTAGCCGGTGTTTATTTGATGATTGCTGAATTAGCTATTTTCACTCTTTCAGCTAGAAACATGTCTAACTTATTCATCATGTTGGTCTACATTCTTTACATGGGCGGAATGGGCATGATCTTAGGTAATGTTATGACTTATGCACTTAGTCGAATTGATAAAAAATGGGTTACACAAGGTAATGCTATTTTAAGTACTGTTCAACAATTTGCTGGTGCGGTAGGTACATCAGTCACTTCCGCAATTGTAGCTGTAAGTCAGAATACTTTTCATTCAAAAGTCGGTATGCCAACTGCAATTGGTACGCAACATGCCTATATCTTTTTATTAATCATTGCAATAATTATCTGGTCTTTGTTCTTCAAATATGTAAAAGATGAAAAGTAATAATTGGTGTAAAATATAGCTAATCCATTTGAAAGTTGAGATTACAAATGAAAAAGAAGTTTAAATTAGCATTAGTTGCAGCTGCTTTGCTTGCATTTCCATTAACTACTAAAGCTCAACCAGTTAATGCCGCAAACAAGACAGTAATTAAGCTAAAGAAATCAGATTTTCAACCATATAGTGATCCTGCTGACATGCGTAAGATGACAGGAACCTATTGGAAAAAATCTAGTGAGACTAAAAAAGCATATCCTAATTTACGTAAAGTGAAGAATTTGAATTTACGTGTATCTATTTTAGGTAACCGTACCTATGTTAGAAGTGGTAAAAAGGTTCTTTACACGATGTATAGTTCTGCTGGTAGAATTATAAACGGCAAAAGTTTAACGCCACGTGGCACTTATCATACAAATGCGTATCATCCACACCGTTTTTCAGAAGCCTTATATCCAGTAGGTTGGATTGGACAATTATATTTGTTCCACTCAGTACCAACTCATATGTGGTCAAACGAGTTTATATTAAGTGAGGCTCATAAATTAGGTAAGATGCCTGCAAGTCATGGTTGTGTTCGCTTGTCAGTAAGAGATGCCAAGTGGCTTCATGACCATGTGCCGTATAATACAAAAGTTGAAATCCATTATAAATAAAAAATAAGCCAAGATGCCTATGCACCTTGGCTTTATTTGTCCTGTAAATGAAATTATTTATGATAATTTTGAATAATTTATTAAAAAATATTGACAAAGTTAATTGAAGATTATAATATAGTATCAAATCAAGATAACAAGCGACGAAGAAAAGATAAGTAGTTAGCGTGTACCGTCAAAGAGAGCTGCGAATGGTGAAATGCAGTACGGAAAGACCTAATGAAAATGGTCTTGGAGTCCATTGAAATGCAAGCATTAGTAAGCAGTTCACGGGGGATGCCCGATATAGCATTCGAGTATAATTTCTTAATTAAGAAACGTACTTAGTAAGGATATTGATGTGAATTAATATCGAATATGGGTGGTAACACGCTAAAGCGTCCCTAGGCTGATATAGCCTTGGGGCGCTTTTTTTTCGCCATTTTTAATAAATAGGGAGATAAGAATATGAGTAAAACTTTAGTACATTATGATATTGTTGGTAGTTTTTTAAGACCAGAAAACTTAAAAAAGGCACGTGCTGATTTTGCGGCAAATAAGATTTCTGCAGCTGATTTAAAAAAGGTTGAAGATGAAGAAATTGCTAAATTAGTAAAAAAGGAAGAAGAAGCTGGTTTAAAAATTGTCACTGATGGTGAATTTAGAAGAAGTTACTGGCACCTTGATACTTTCTGGGGCTTTGGCGGGATCGAACATGTACAAGCAGAACATGGTTATCAATTTAATGGCGAAGAAACTCGTAAAGATGCTGCTAAAGTAGTTGGAAAAATTACTTATCAACCAGGACATCCCGATGTTAAAGCCTTTGATTATTTGAAGCAATTAACAGCTGACAGTGATGTAATTCCTCGTCAAAGTATTCCTTCTCCAGCACAATTTTACTGTGAATTAATTTGTCGTAATGATGAACTAATTGCAGCAACTGATCGCATTTATCCGGATCACAATGATTTAGCTCATGATGTTTCTCAAGCCTATCATGATTTGATTTTGGATCTTTACAATCATGGTGCTCGTGATATTAAGCTGGATGATTGTACTTGGGGCGTTTTAGCCGATGATAAATTCTGGCCAGCATTTTCTGAAAAAGGTCGTTTGCAAAGGGATGAAATTTCTAGCTTGTACCAAAAGATTAACGAAGATGCATTGGTTGATTTGCCAGCTGATTTAAGAATTTCAACTCATATCTGCCGCGGCAATTATGATTCACATTGGGCAGCTCAAGGTGGATATGCTCCAGTTGCTAAGTACGTCTTTAAAGAAAAGGGTGTTGATGCCTTTTACCTTGAATTTGATGATGAAAGATCTGGTAATTTTGAGCCTATTAAAGAAGTAGCGCCAGATAAGGAAGTGGTCCTAGGTTTAGTAACTACTAAGAAACCAGAATTAGAAAAAGCAGAAGATTTAATTGCTCGTATTAAAGAAGCAAGTGCATACCATGATTTGGATAATTTGTCTTTAAGCACTCAATGTGGTTTTGCTTCAACTGAAGAGGGTAATCATTTAACAGAAGACGATGAATGGAAAAAGATTGCTTTAGTAATCGATACTGCTAAGCAAGTTTGGAAATAATTTAAAAGCAAACTATTAATGAATAGGAGGACAAGAAAATGAAACAGAAATTATGGATATCACTTCAGGTTATTTGGGGATTGCTCATTTGTCTTGGCCTCTACGTCTTTGCAAATTTGTCGTGAAAAATTACCAAGAGCATTATAATTAATCTAAAAATAATTTATATATAAAAGGAGAAGAATTCATATGGCTAAAGTAGAAAGTTTTACATTAGATCACACTAAAGTTAAGGCACCTTACGTTCGTTTAATTACTGTTGAAGAAGGTCCTAAAGGCGATAAAATTTCAAATTATGATTTACGCTTAGTTCAACCTAACGAAAATGCCATTCCTACTGGTGGTTTACATACTATTGAACACTTGCTTGCTAGTTTGCTTCGTGACCGTCTTGATGGCGTAATCGATTGTTCACCATTTGGCTGTAGAACTGGTTTCCACTTGATTGTCTGGGGTGAACATTCAACTACTGAGGTTGCAAAAGCACTTAAATCTTCTCTTGAAGAGATCCGTGACACTATCACTTGGGAAGATGTACCAGGTACAACCATTAAAACTTGTGGTAACTATCGTGATCACTCATTGTTCACTGCAAAAGAATGGTGCCGCGACATTCTTGAAAAAGGCATCAGTGATGATCCATTTAACAGAAATGTGATTTAGTCAATTAATAATTCAAAAAAATAAGATTCAGTAAGTTATATTGAAGTGGGACCTAAAAAGTAGACATTTTAAAACATAGGATTAATAGAGGCTTGATTCCGATATTCTTTCGGAGTTAAGCCTTTTAATCTGCTCTTTATCCTTTCTTCGTTATAGTATTTGATATATTCCTCTATAGCTTGAGC
>NZ_CABUIW010000046.1 GCF_902491705.1 uncultured Lactobacillus sp.
GCTCAAGCTATAGAGGAATATATCAAATACTATAACGAAGAAAGGATAAAGAGCAGATTAAAAGGCTTAACTCCGAAAGAATATCGGAATCAAGCCTCTATTAATCCTATGTTTTAAAATGTCTACTTTTTAGGTCCCACTTCAAGTATTAGGAATGAGGTGTGTTTTTTTGTATAATGCAGTGGTATTGAATGAGAAAAGGGGAAGAAAATGGCACAATTATCGCTATTCTTAGTTGTATTATTGGCGTTAATCATTCCAATATTTATGGCTCGTTTCCAGATTAGCAATGTTCCAACCGCGGTAGCCGAAATTATCGTGGGGATTGTGATGGGATCGAGTGGTTTTAACCTGATTACGTCCACGCATGATCTGACTTTTTTGTCTAACCTCGGCGTGATTCTACTGATGTTCTTATCAGGGATGGAAATCGATTTTGACTTATTACAAAGAAAGAATAATCCAAAGAGTAAATCACAATCTGGCAAGATGGTTGATCCATTAAAGACTGCAGTTATGGCCTTTAGTGGGGTCGTCATTATGGCTGTTGCACTCGCCTTTGTTTTGAAAGCCATTGGCTTGTTCAGCGAAGTCATGCTGGCTGCAATTATCTTGATGACTGTTGCTCTTGGCGTGGTTATTGCTACTTTAAAGGAAAAGGATATTTTGAGTCGGCCAATTGGACAGACGATTTTGTTAACGGCTGTTCTTGGCGAAGTTATTCCATTACTTTTATTAACGATCTATGCATCAGTTAATGGTGGTAATGCGGAACAATTATGGTTGATTATCCTATTATTCTTAGCCGCAATTTTTCTTTTGCGTCGATTCAAGCAACCATATTTATGGTTTGCCAAGGTAACTAAGGCGACTACACAGCTGGATATTCGTTTGGCATTCTTCTTGATTTTTGCATTAGTTACTGTAGCTGAAAGAGTTGGTGCCGAGAACATCTTGGGTGTCTTCTTAGCCGGAATGGTTATGAAGTTACTTGAGCCAAGTGAAGCAACTAAGGACAAGTTGACCTCAATTGGTTATGGATTCTTTATTCCTATTTTCTTCATTATGACAGGGGTAGGACTTAACCTGCGTTCACTGTTTGCGCGTCCCTCATCATTAATGTTGCTTCCAGTCTTGGTTATTTTCTTATTAATTGCCAAGTTGCCAGTTGTGTTAACTTACATGCGCTATTTCCAAAAGCGTAATGCCTTTGCAGGTGGATTTTTAACAGCAACTACTATTACGATTGTTTTGCCAACCTTGCAAGTAGCTAGAAAGTTGCATGCAATTACTTCAACGCAATCTGATGCCTTTATCTTGGCGGCAGTTATCGTATGTATTTTGAGTCCGATTGTATTTAATTCCAACTTTGTCTTGTCACCTGAAGACAGAATTAAGAAGACAGTTACCTTCATTGGGGCCAACGCCTTCACTGTGCCAGTAGCACACGACTTGCATGATAATTGGTACTCAATCAAGATGTTCACTGACAATAAGAGTAGCTATGAAACTTATGATAGTCGAGTAGAGAATATTACGCTTTTGCCTGATTTAGATAAGAAGACGCTGGAAAAGGCTGGCGCATTTGACTGTGACATCTTCGTGGCGGCAAGTCATGAAGATGAGAACAATGCTGACCTTGCACGAGAGGCAAGAAGTGTTGAAGTAGAGCGTGTAATTGCACGGCTAGGTCAAGTTGATTCAGATACTGTGGAAGAATTTAACCAAAAGGATATCGAGATCTTCAACTTTACCAACGTTCGTTCAGCCTTGATGCGGGCATTGATTGAATCACCAACCGTGTACCGGATTATCACTGATACGAAGAATGTTCTTTACTCAGTTCGCGTGAAGAATACGCATTACACTGGCCGTCCTTTGGCGGATCTGGAATTCATTGACAAGATTACGGTTAGTCGAATCTGGCGTGGCGATCAATGGTTGATTCCACACGGCTGGACTGTGATTGAACCGGGGGATGTTTTGGTATTCTCTGGTGAGTTCAAGGTGGCTGATCAGGTACGTAACTTGCTTAGTCATGAGTAAGATGGTTTATGATATAATAATTTAAAGCTGGTAATTAGATTGACTATCCATTAATCGGTCGAATATAACACGAAAACCGTTACCTAAATTTGTGGAATAGGTAACGGTTTTATTTTGATGTGGCTGGTCAGATACGCAATTTGTTTGAGCATGAATAAATATTTAAGCTATGTAAAATTATTAGATTCATGCTATAATAATACTGAAATCGGTAAATAGATGATTGATTTATCCATAATCGGTCAAATATAACACAAAAACCCTTTACCTAATGGTCTGAATAGGTAAAGGGTTTAATTTTGTGGGCTAATTATGCCTACGTTTGTGTTGCTTATGCTGACGACGAGTTAGCCATTTGTCGAAAAGTTTCTCTAACACATGAGAAACTACAGCAATTAGTACAGGCAACACAAAATTGGTAAATAAATGATTACCCATTTTTCGGTCTCACCTCCTTTCAAAGGGGAGGTACATAGGCATAAAAGTATTTTATCATTAGATATATGACAAGAAAAGTAATCTTTTTTAAGGCAATTGATTAAATGTGCAACTTGCTTAGCTATGAATAATGAATGAAAAGTTATGCTATAATAATGAAGATTGATTTATGCATTTAGTTGCAAAATTCAACACAAAAACCGTTACTTATAGGTAATGTTTTTAATTTTGTGGACTAATGGTGTCTGTGCTTGTGTTGCCGATGCCGACGATCATCTAGCCAATAATCGATCAACTTCTCTAGTACATGAGAGGTTACAGCAATAATTACTGACAACACGAAATTAATAAATAAATTGTTTTGCATTAAATCGGTCGAATATAACACGAAAGCCGTTACCTAAATTTGTGGAATAGGTAACGGTTTTAATTTGTATTAAGTTTCATTTTTTAAACTAAGTTATTATAGTAGATACAAAGCATCAAAAGTGTATGTATAGGAGAGTGCCATGGCTTCACATAATACAAAACACCTTTAAAAAAATATAAGCAAGCAGGATTGCAAATCTACCGATGAAAATCATGAAGTAGATGAATTTGTTGAGAAATTCATAGCAGATCATCAAGAGTTATTCGATAGTCTAAAGGACATGTGATGACTAAATGTAGTCATCACAAAATAAGCATCCCTTTTTGGGGGATGCTTATTATTTTTATCTTTTCTATTCTTTATTCCAAAGTATTGCGAGCCGCAGTCAAAATCTGCATTGATTCAAGGGTGTTCACAAATGCTTCGTCAGCCTTAACTGTATCATGATGATCAATGATGTCGCTGAATGCATTGAACTCACTAGTCATACGGTGCTCATACTTGTTCAAGTGGTATGTCTTAGGTTCTTCGTTACGCATCTGAACGGTGAAGTTGTCGAGCGCACCCGTTGAGCCATCGATATAGATGCTGCCTTTTTCACCTTCAATAAATGAGCGTGGCGTTACATAGCTATCTTTTGAAGCGGTGAGGGATGCTTGTTTATCAGGGTAAGACATGTGCAAGATGCCTGACGTATCAACACCTTTTTGCATGTTTGCATAATACTGAACCTTATCAGGCAAGCCAAACAAGGCCGCTACAAGGTGGATGTTATAGATGTTCAAGTCCATTAAGGCGCCACCATCTTTTTTCGGATCAAAGACCGGTGCAATCTTACCTTCAAGGAAAGCGTCATAACGGCTAGAGTATTGCGTGTAGTTCATGTTGATGATATGAATTGGAGCAATATTCTTCAATTCTTTTTGAATTTGCTTGAAGTTCTCCAAATAAAGGTTGGTAATTGCCTCAATAATAATCAGATCTTTTTGATCAGCAAGCTTCTTCAATTCTTCAGCTTGAGCAGTACTTTCAACAAATGGCTTTTCGCAAATCACATTCTTGCCATGCACAAGTGCCATCTTGGCAATCTCATAGTGAAGGAAGTTTGGCACAGCAACGTAAACAGTGTCGACATCAGGATCAGCCATCAATTCTTCGTTGCTAGTGTAAGTCTTCTTAATGCCATATTGCTTGGCTAATTCCTGGGCAATATCTTTACTTCTAACCGTTGATGAAATAGCCGCTAATTCAAGGTTGTTAATTTTATCAGCAGTCTTTAAAAAATCGTGGACAATCATTCCACTTCCGATAATTCCTAATTTCATGATAAACCTCTATTTCTTACTATTGGTAGTTGGCAATTCTTTTGCATTAGTTGCAGAAGCTGGCACCTTCAAGAAGTCGTGGCTACCAAAGTTGCCATAGCTTTGACCAACTTTGACCGTCATTGTTTTGCCTAAAGTCATATTAACGAAGACGTTGAAGTTAGCTAACTTCTTATCCTTCACAATTGCCTTAACTGTCATGCTCTTGTATTTAGCCAATTTGGAAATTTGCTTAAAGACCTTAGCTTGGCCGGTGCTTTGAGCAGTTGTATTAAAAATTGGGGCGGTAGCTTTCTTCATTAAAGCTTGATCTGTCAACTTAGCCGTTAAAGTATAAGTCTTTTCCTTCTTGTTATACTTCATCTTGTAAGCTTTAACCAAAGTGCTACTTGGATTATGAATCAAATGATTATTCATAATCGCATCAGTTAAGTCCGCATATGAGTGGCCCGTCAATTTTTCAAGATCAGCTCTGTACCATGTGTCACGACCATGGAGGTAGACATTATTCAAGTTGACCCATTCTTCGTTCGAGCTGGCTTTGCCCTTGCTAGTCGTCTGATTAGTAATATGGTAGACAGTTGATTCACCGCCGAATGTGGTGCTGCTTGCCGCAACTTGACTAGAAGTATCGGTGCTAAGCGTTACTGATTGGATAACTTGACCGCTTCGGAAGTCCTTTTTAGCTTTTTGAACCACTTGATCTTTAGTTAAAACAGGATCTGCCTTTTTCTGCTGGCTGCAGCCGCCAAGTAAGAAGAGGGTAGCTAACGAGATGCCAATAAATATTTTTTTTAACTTCATAATAATTCTTGATTCTCCTATTATTACTTTGGTTCTATTATAATAGAACCAAAAAGTTCGAAACTAGTTATATTTGAACTGTGAAATTAATTATTCCTCTTGATTTTGCCGAGGTCAACTGCGCCTTTTTTAACAGTAGCTGGAACTGTCAAACTCTTAATTTGATCGATCTGATCGGCATTCATGCTAAAGTTTTTCTTCTTACCATCATCTTTATAAGTAGAAGCAACCTTTACATCATTAATATTGTAGTTTTTATCAACGTCAATCGTGATTTCATTGCTAATAGGCTTCACGCTGTCTAAATCGATACCGATGAGGGCAGTGACGGCAGAATCGGAGACGATAGCATTCCAAATTTTCTTGTTGTTTCCTTTATAAGTGAGGACGTAGTCGTTACTATTTTGCTTAACCTTGAACTTACTGCTTACGCTAGTGAAGGGGTCGAGCATGTTGTTTAAGCTATCTGTTAAAACAGAATATGAACTATTTTTGGCTACCTTAGTCTTGAACCAGCGATTGGTGCTGGTGCCCTTCATCTGGATGTAGTTGGTATTACCTTCAATCCACATCTTATAGTGGTTGGAAGTTGTTGCTACATTGGCATAGATGACTGTTGGATTTTTAACGTATTGGCTTTCAGCTTTTTGAACAGTTTGACCATTTTCAACTTCATTCCAAGTGACATGCATTGAGTTGAACTTAGTCTTTTTGGCCTTAGTTAAGATAGTTTTAGCACTTGGCAGGGTATCTTCTTTTTTAGTAGATTGGTTGTTTGAACAACCTGCTAAAAGCAAGACGAAGATGCCAAGAATACTAATGATGAATTTTTTGTTTTTGAATACCATAATTTGCACTTCTTTTTATGTAACATTAATGAATAAGTTATCACAAAAGCCAAAATAATTGAAACAATGTCTAAAAATTAATGTTTTTTTGTCATATCTCTATGAAAAAAACTGCGAAATGTGTAAAATATGGGTGAAACTATTGAATTTTAAAAGGAGATATTTCATGTCAAAATTAGTTTTAATCCGTCACGGTCAAAGTGAATGGAACCTTTCAAACCAATTTACTGGTTGGGTTGACGTTAACCTTTCAGAAAAAGGTGTTGAAGAAGCTAAGAAGGCTGGTCGTTTAATCAAGGAACACGGTCTTGAATTTGACCAAGCTTACACTTCATTATTAACTCGTGCTATCAAGACTTTGCACTACGCACTTGAAGAAAGTGACCAACTTTGGATTCCAGAAACTAAGACTTGGAGATTAAATGAACGTCATTACGGTGCTCTTCAAGGTTTAAACAAGAAAGCTACTGCTGAAAAATATGGTGACGAACAAGTTCACATTTGGCGTCGTTCATACAATGTTTTGCCACCAGCTATTGATGATGACAACGAATTTAGTCAAGCACATGACCGTCGTTACGCAAACTTGGATCCACACATCGTTCCTAAGGCAGAAAACTTACACGTATGTCTTGACCGTGTAATGCCATTCTGGGAAGATCACATTGCTCCAGACTTACTTGACGGCAAGAACGTAATTATCGCAGCTCACGGTAACTCACTTCGTGCTTTGACTAAGTACATCGAAAACATTTCTGACGACGACATCATGAACCTCGAAATGAAGACTGGTGAACCAGTTGTTTACACATTCGACGAAAACTTGGATGTTGTTAACAAGGAAAAGTTGGACGACTAATTAAATAGTGATTATTCACACAAGAAGAACTTCGAATTTTTCGAAGTTCTTTTATTTTAGGACAAAAAAAGACATCCCATAGGGATGCCTTCTTTTATCAACTTGCTCCAAAAATTGTAATAATATAATTTATTTCATTTCATATTTTTTGGAACAAGTATATTATATTATAAATAAAGAAAAACTGCCATTTTTTTCTAAGGAAAGAGGCAAAAATATGAAAATCTTAGTAACTGGATTCGATCCTTTTGGCGGTGAAAAAATTAATCCGGCCATTGAAGCCGTAAAAAGACTGCCAGATGAAATCGATGGTAATCAAATTGTTAAGTTAGAAGTGCCAACAATTTTTTATCAAAGCGCTCAAGTTGTAAAAGAGGCCATTATCAAAGAAAAGCCAGACATGGTAATTAATGTTGGCCAAGCTGGCGGCCGCAGCGCAATTACGCCAGAGCGAATCGCCATTAATTTTCAAGCGGGCTCCACTCCAGATAATTCTGGCAAGGGTCCTAAAGAAGGAAAGATTGAAGAGGATGGCGCCGACGGATATTTCACACAATTGCCAATCAAAAAAATGGTCACTGCAATGAGAAAAGCTGGCATCCCTGCCGAAATTTCTAATTCAGCAGGCACCTACGTCTGCAACCACCTTTTCTATGAAGTGCAATACATGCGCCAAAGCAAGTTTCCAAACCTCAAGGCAGGCTTCATTCACATTCCATTTTTGCCAAGCCAAGCTAAAAATGGTCGCCGTCCATCCATGAATTTAAATGACATGATAACCGGGTTAACCGCTTCCATCAAAGTGGCAGTAGCCAACTAAGAATTGACAGTACCCCCTTTCAAGTGCTATTTTTGACATTGGAATTAAAGTTGGGAGAAAAATATGCAAACAATTGATAATTCTCTCTTTCAAGTCTCTGTTGATGAGAACGGGGCCAGAGTGGCTCACTTAATATCTGTAACAGATAATTTTGATTATCTCGCAAGTGAGGCTAAAGAGGGTATGGCAATTGCTTTTCCAGTGATCAATCATGATAATGACTGGGCCAGCAAAGTGCCTTGGACTGTCGTTGATAAAGGCGATACTCGAATGAGTCTGACCTTAATTGATACACCGGAAAGCTACAAGAGTTTCCCTTATCATTTTGAAGTGATGACCACTTATGCCCTAGAAGGCAATCAAGTAGAGGTAGACTTTTATCTAAAAAATTCTTCGCATAAAGAAATGCCATTTTCACTGGGCTTTGTTCTACCAAATAATTGGCCACGTGAAGAGAGCATCAACAAAATCAATTTAAATAATGGAAAACATGAAATCGATGTTGCTTCGACTGATTTTAAATTGAATGTAGAAGAAAATCGTGTTGTCGCATTTACCGATGAGATTAGGCTTGGAGCAAAAAGTAACAAAAAATTTGCTTTAAGTTTGACTTTAAAGTAAAAATAAGTAATGATTTCAATAAGATATAAGAAGCAGGTCAGCGATGATTTGCTTTTTTTGTTATAATACACTCAATGTGAATTTACATATAGGTATGGCTTATGGAGAAAAAAAGAAGATTTCATCCTCAGGGAACACGAGTGCAAAATTATAAATATAAAAAAAAACATATTTGGTCGTGGATTATGGGTTTGATTGTATTAGTTGGTATTGGTGCAATAATTGCGTACTTTACTGCTGTATATGTTAAGACCAAGAATGCGGTCGATAAAACTTACGATCCGTACACTGCAGTAAAAACTACAGGTGAATTTAATGGAAAAAAACGCTTTGCTGTACTGCTTATGGGTACTGATACCGGTGCTTTGGACAGAACAGAGAAGCGAGGCAGAACCGATACCATGATTTTAGCTGTAGTTAACCCTGCAAAGAAGAAATATACTCTGATATCCATTCCACGTGATACGATGGCACAAATGGTAGGAAGCGAAAACTTCAAGACTGAAAAGATCAATGCAGCCTATGAACTAGGTGGAGCAAAGATGTCGATGGATAGCGTTTCAAAATTGATCAATGTGCCAATTAAGTATTATGCCGTTGTTAACATGGGCGGGATCATGAAGATGATTCGCTATGTTGGTGGGATTAATATCAGGCCAACGCTTAGTTTTGAATATGGCGGCTATATCTTTAAGAAGGGCAAGTTAACGCATATGGGTGGTGCTGGCGCACTTGCTTATTCAAGAATGCGTTATGATGACCCTAGAGGCGACTACGGCAGACAAGAAAGACAGCGTCAAGTAATTACAACCTTGATTAAGAAGGCTGTTTCTGTTAGTTCGCTCTCAAACTTAGATTCGATCTTAACGTCAGTTTCAAGCAACGTTAGAACTAACTTGCCATTTAGTGCGTTACAACAGATCGCAATGAATTATCGAGGCTGTGCTAAAAAGACATCCAGTGACTACTTGCATGGCTACAATGCGATGATTGATGATGCCGCTTATCAAGTTCAGCCAACTAGTGAATTGCAACGAATCTCTGATTTAGCGCGCAGCGAATTAGATCTTGAAAAAGAAACTATCAGCAATAACGAAACTTACCAAAATGAGCGTAATATTGCTAACGGTTTCAGCTTCAAGAGTGGCAAGACGCAAGACTATCACATTTATGATTACACAGACGCAGATACAGGAGATGATGATAATTGATGACGCCAATTTATGCGACGCTAATTGGTTATCTCTTTGGTAATTTCCTGACGGCGATGATTGTCGGAAAAATTTTCTTAAAAATAAATCCTACTGAATATGGTTCACATAATCCTGGAACAGCCAATATGGGTGCTGTTTTTGGTAAAAAATGGGGCATTCTAACATGTCTTGGTGATTTGCTTAAAAGCTTAATTGCCTTATTTATTGTTTATTTTGCCTTTCCAGCTCATATTAATATTGCTTTTTGCGGACTTGGTCTAATACTTGGGCATTGCTTCCCATTTTGGGATCACTTCCGCGGCGGCAAAGGCGTTGCCGTTGCAGCTCAAGTAGCAGTATTTTATGATTGGAAGGCTGGTTTTGCGACTTTGCTTGTAGCTTTAGTGTTAACAGCAATCATGCAAAATTTGACGATTCCGCCTTTAGTGTTTATGCTTTTATTCAGTGTTTATGAATTTTTGCAAAACCAAGAAGCAGGAATCATCTTCATGGTGATTACTTTGATCATGGTCTTCAAGTTCTGGAAAGATATCATTGATTTCTTCACCGGTCACGGCAAGAAAGTCGATATTTTGTATTCAATTAAGAAAAAACTTGGGATCATCAAAAAGTAATGGCAAAAAGAATTTTTTAGTAAGGACATAGACTAAGAAAATGAGTGAGATTAAGAAGAAAAAATCACTAAATGTTGTCCAAATTATTTGTATAATTGTGGCAGCATTTTTCATGCTAGTGCAAATGTTCTCATGGGGTAGCTTATTTGGCAGACTGCCACTTAGCACTTTGATGAGATACATTCCTGGACTACTTGGACGCAGTACGATGGTGCTTGTGCCTATGGTCTTTGGTGCTGTGTACAGCAAGAAGAAGGTTCATCCAACTGAAGCCTTTAGATTCTGGATTATAGCAGTAGTTACACTAGTGTTGCTGTATTTGGCTAACTTCTTTAAGCGGCCAGGCAGCTTTAACATGTGGAAACTATGGGGCGTATTTTTCCCAGTATTGACTAGTACCTCAGTGCTGCTTGCAGGTTTGATTTTCAGTATGTTGGCTCAACCATATATTTATGAGTTGCAACACCGCATTACTGCTAAACAAAACTTGCTTTTGCTTAGTGCATTAACACTGGTCGGCTTTGCCACAAGTGCGGGTACGATCGTCTTCAACTATTCAATTTATGGCGTCTACCTGATCTTGTACTTTGCTTGGGGGATGTTCCTAGCAAACGTTAAGATTCCTAAGAAGGTCTTTGGCTGGACAATTGCCTCAGGGATTTTCTCATTCTTTGTAATGTTCATTGGTGTTCCTGGATTTAACGGTGTTTACTGGTACCAACGTTTGTCTGGTCGTAGCGGCGTTTACTCATGGAATCCAAAATTCTTAAGCAACATTGCATCACCATTCTTATTCTTAATGGTGCTTGCCGCATTCTTAATTTTCAGAAAAGTAATCGTTAGCTTCTCTGCTAAAGAAATGCGCTTCTTTATTCCAGTAGTTGTCTTTATGGATGCTCCAATTATTGGAGGCTTCGTAAAGTCATTCCGCTTTACTGGTAGTGCCGGCTTCAACAAATTCTTGATGATCATCTTAATGATGATTGTAGCGTTTGCTTTAGACTGGCTATACGATAAATATTTATTTAGAATTAAACCAATCAGAAATGCAGTCGCATTTTTGAATAAACATGACAACTTAGCAGAAATCGTTGAAGATGTCTGGAAGAACTTCACTGCTTGGGTAGTTGAAAACAGAGTAAGACTTCTTACATGGGGCTGGTTCTATGTATTAAGTTTTGCTTCATTCTTGATTGAATCTGATAACTTACGTATTCAGATTACGACTGCCACTGACATTAACGCAGTTATCTTCTTGCTCGGGACTAGATTCTTCGCCATTATTTTGACGGCAATCTTCCTCGATGCGATGTTTGCGATTTTCTACTTCATTACTACGCGTTACTGGACCTCAACTATTCTGGTCAGCGTAATCACAATTGGTTGGGCTATTGCCAACAAGATTAAACTTAACCTTCGTGGTGAACCAATTTACCCAACTGAAATTGATGAAATTGTTAACTGGAAGACCTTGCTTCCAATGGTCGGACAACAAAAAGTAATTATGATTGCTATTGCATTGGTAATTGTGATTGCATTATGTGTCTTCCTTGAAATTAAGGTTCCAATTAAGAAAAAGGGTTCATGGAAGCGTCGTGGAATTTGGGCATTGCTCAGTTTGCTTTTGTTCATGACTCCAGCTCGCTTTAACCACGATGGCGGCATGATCTGCCACATTAACCGTGGTTTTGACAACAAGCAATCATTCAGAAACCCTGAACGTGATATCCAAATCAACGGTCCACTTTTGAACTTCTTGAACTACTTCGACTTGCAGATTATGAATAAGCCATCTAACTATTCAGAATCTACAATCAAGCATTTGGATGAAAAATACAGCAAGATTGCTGACGAAATTAATAAGACAAGAAAGAATACTTTAAAGGATCAAACTATTGTCTACAACTTGAGTGAAAGTTTTGTAGATCCATATACTTTCCCAACTATTAAGATTGATCCTAAGACTCCAAACCCAGTTAAGTTTATCCAATCAATGCAAAAACGTGCCACTTACGGTAGCATGCTTAGTGCCGGTTATGGTGGTGGTACTGCCAACATGGAATGGGAAACTTTGACCGGATTTAACATGGGTATGTTCAAGTCAACTTTGACTCCATATGTTCAAATCGTGCCAAACTATGACTTCTACCCAACTATCGGTATGGACTTCAATTACAAGTCAGCCGTTCACCCATTCATTGGTACTTACTACTCAAGAGTAGAAGACTACAAGAGATTCAAGTTTAACAAGTTCGTTTACCTTGGTTCTAAATACAAGATCATTGATCAAAAGAAGCTTGGTAAGAGTACTTACAACTCTGACTTCACCACTTATGCTAACGGTTTGAGACAAATCAACAGCATGAAGGGTGGACAATTCATTAACTTGATTTCTATTCAAAACCACATGCCTTACAACAACTGGTATCCAAACAACGAATACATGGGTAAGGTATCTGGTGAACTCTTCAACACCGCTGCTGTACGTGAACAGATGGCAACTTACATCAAGGGTACTCAATACACCGACAAGGCAGTTAAGAAGTTTATTGGTCAAATTGATAAGATCAAGAAGCCAATTACTGTTGTCTTCTATGGTGACCACTACCCAAGTATCTTGTCACAAAACTACACTGGCAGATATCCTGTTCAAATGCACTCAACTCGCTACTTCATTTACTCAAACAAGTATGCAAGAGAGCACGGTGCTAAGAGTAAGTTGACTCACAACACTAACTTTGTTAACACTAGTGACTTCACTGCCATGATGCTTGAACAAACTAACACTAAGGTAACTCCTTACCAAGCACTTTTGACTGAAGTACACGAGAAGCTTCCTGCAATTACCATTAACTTCAATGGTGACAAGGGCTTCCAATTAGTTGACCAAAAGGGTCACTTTGTAGATCCTAAGAAGCTTACTTCAGAACAACAAGCTATTTTGAACGATTACGAAATGGTTCAATACGATATGACCGCTGGTCAAGCTTATGGTTTGAAGGCTAAGGGCTTCTACAAGATGAATAATTAAATTCGAGAATAAAGACGAAGGTTTTGCCTTCGTCTTTTTCTTTTCTTGAAATAACGGTTGACTAAATGCAGTTTTCTAGTTAAGATCATAACTAACGATAAGTAGCGAATCAATTCAGTGTTCAGAGAACTAGCATTTTGGTGAGAGCTAGGCAGGTTGATTTTAGCGAAATACTGATAGGGTGGTTTCTTTATCAACCAGTAGAGATGCCGTAAGGCATGAACGTGGGTGGTACCACGGCTAAAGATGATAATTAGTCGTCCCTTGAGAATATTCTCAAGGGGCGTTTTTTATTGGAGGAAATTATGGCAAAATTTGATATTTTAGAAGATTTGAAGTGGCGCGGCGCCATTAATCAAGAAACTGATGAAGAAGGCTTACGCAAGTACTTAGCTGAACACGATGATTTGGCTCTTTACTGTGGTACTGACCCAACTGGTGACTCACTTCACATCGGTCACCTTATCCCATTCATGATTTTGAAGAGATTCCAAATGGCAGGTTACCACCCAGTAATTTTAATCGGTGGTGGTACTGGTGTAATCGGTGACCCATCAGGCCGTAAGACTGAACGTGTTTTACAAACGGCAGAACAAGTTAAGCACAATGAAGAAAGTTTAACTAACCAAATGAAGAAGTTATTTGGTACTGAAAACTTTGAAATCAGAAACAATGCTGAATGGCTTGGCAAGCTTAACTTGATCGATTTCTTGCGTGACTACGGTAAGTTCTTCCAAGTTAACAACATGATCAACAAGGATGTTGTTGCTAGCCGTCTTGAAAATGGTATTTCATTTACTGAATTCACTTACCAAATTTTACAAGCTATCGACTTCTACCACTTGAACAAGGATGATGGCGTTCAATTACAAATCGGTGGTAGTGACCAATGGGGCAACATCACTGCAGGTATCGACTTGATCCACAAGCTTGAAGGCGCAGATCGTCCAGCATTTGGTTTAACTATTCCATTGATGCTTAAGGCAGATGGTACTAAGTTTGGTAAATCAGCTGGTGGTGCTGTATGGCTTGATCCTGAAAAGACTAGTCCTTACGAATTTTACCAATTCTGGATTAACCAAGACGACCGCGATGTTGTTAAGTACCTTAAGTACTTCACTTTCCTTAGCCGCGAAGAAATTGAAGACTTGGCTGAAAAGACTGAAAAGGAACCTTGGAAGCGTGCTGCTCAAAAGAAATTGGCAGAAGAAGTTACTAAGTTCGTTCACGGTGAAGCAGGCTTGAAGGAAGCTCAAATGATTACTGATGCTTTATTCTCAGGCGACATTAAGAACTTGTCAGTAACTCAAATTGAACAAGGCTTGAAGAATGCTCCAAGTGCAGAAGCTGGTTCAGAAAAGAAGAACTTGGTTGACTTCTTAGTTGATACCAAGATCGAACCTTCAAAGCGTCAAGCACGTGAAGATATCAAGAACGGTGCTATTTACGTTAACGGTGATCGTGAACAAAGCGTAGACTTTGACGTTGATCCATCAAGTGCATTTGATGGTAAGTACGTAATTATCCGTAAGGGTAAGAGAAAGTACACTTTGGTTACAGTTAAATAAATGAAAATTAAAAGCATTAGAATATAAGCTGTACCGTGTCAAGTAGACAGCTAAAAAATATATACTAATTGTTAATCAGCTCGCATAAACATGCGAACTGATTTTTTTATTTTTCCCGAATTTTTATAGCATTCATATTGTCTGATTTTGTGTTTAATCTCTTTGTTTGAACTGTATTTTGCTTCTTTCCTGATTTCTCTAGCTGTTTTACTATTAAATCGTTAATCGTTCTTGTGTATCATGACTGATATAATACTTTATTGTTTTATCAAAGACTTGTTTCGTTTCTTCATAGTTGTTTACGTCTGGATACATAATCATTCTCATTTTCTTTATCAGCCTTCTATCGGGTTATTATCAAATACAGCAACCGATTCTGGACATTGATTGTATCGTGTTGTGTTGCTTTAAGTATACAGTTCGAACAAATTGAAATCCTCGATTACTATTAAGCACTGCATGATCTATTTGCTTCATTATCTCAAGCTTCTTTAGTACATGTTTTTAGTACGTGTTCAACTAAAGCAGTATCATTGTTATTGGCTTAAAGTATAGTCAACTGGGAAACTGTCATAGAGATTTTAAATAGTGCAGAGATATATCTTTTGATTTGTTTTGGGAATCTTTTTTCGGTAATATCAGTACACTATTTTTCATGAGGCTTAGAGGCATTAAAATCTTGTTGCAAAATAGCTGTTTTTTTAGTTCAAGCGGCTCTATGACATGAGGGGTAGTACTAGTTTCTAAAACTTCTGCAGGTGGATAGGATCTTTCATTATTTAACTGCTTTGAGTTTAACTTCATAACTAAATCCGCTTTTTTAGTATAGTAGTATCTAATTAATTGAAACGTAAACCATAGATGTTTTTTGTCAAGCAGGTGAAGGTGGCTAGCAAGTTTTTAAATCATATACAGAAGAACCTAAGTTAGGTCCAATAGTGGATAAATCGAAGTTCAAAAGATTAATGTAAAACCAAGATAGCCAACTAAGGGGGGATGGAAGATGAGAGATGGGCCCCTGTCTGGGTAGGCAAGTTAAATTGAGAAGCCTTTATGATGAGGTTAGATTATAAAGAAATTAAAGTTTGTAAGACAATATTTCGCTATGAATAAAGCTCAAATAGTTCGAATAAGGAGATAGTCTGTTACAAGGAAGACGTAATCTTTGATGGTAAACCTACTGGGATGCTTCTGGACATATTTACGAGTGGAAATAGGGCTATCATGAATTATGATGAATCAGGATTACCTCAAAAAAGTCACAAAGGGTCATAATAAAAGAGATGTAGAAGTAAATATGAAATTAGTGAGTGTTTTAAGAAATATTAAGCAGAGATTAGATAGTCTATTAAATGTTTTTAAGTTATTAATAAATATACATTTTTTAGAATTAGCGGTAAGAGATCTTTTTAAGAATTTTAACTTTCATATACAGAATAATTCAACAGGTAATCTTTCGAGTTATAATTTCAGGATATCAATGGTTAATTAAATTCTACTTTGGAAAAATAGGTAAATAGTAAGTCTTTTCTTTTTAGCCTGATTTTTCTTGAAAGTAAAGGAAGATATTTTAGTTAAATCTAATAAGCTGGGTATATTGCAAGTTGATTCAATATCTTTTTTTATTAAATATAGAAAAAAAGAAAGGTGGTTACTTAATCTTTAGACTGGGACGTAAAAATTATACAAATACTTGCTTTAGCTGGTTGGAGCTTATCAATCAGAATTAAGTTTTTAGTCTGTTCTTTATTCTTTAATTATTTGTAATAGTTCTCGAGATTATGACATTTATATTCTTAGCAATAGGATATTTTTGTCTAACTATAAATTTTATGGGCTAATGGTTATAGCACTTCTGATAATGTTGTAGTTAGATATTAAAGGCAAGCCTTTGTTTTGAGCTAAAATTGTAAAAATATAATTCAAGCTGGTTTTAAATCCTTGTTTTAGTTCAGTGACCATATGAGCTATTTATTGTGATGTTTTGGATCGGTTCTTCTTGATAACGATATTAATACCTGTTAAAGCCTGGATGATATTTTTCATTTGAGTTCTCTGGTAAATGACCTATTAGGCTTATCATAAATTTTATTGCCACAGACAGCAAGCTATTATTTAATTATGTAGCTTAAGTCTTGAGGATTCAAATTTGATTCAAAGACTTATTGTATCAATTACTTTATTTTTTACTCATCATAAATTCTAAGTTTTGGATTTTATTTAATTTAGACATAATAAAAACCGTAAAAGTGTCCAACTTTTATGGCTTATTTTAAAACGTGTTTTTTAATAATTTCAATTATTTAATTTGAAAAATGAAACTGTCTAAATTTTATTCGTAAATTTCTTCGATATCGATATCTACAACGTAAGCGTTTGGTGCGCCTGCTTCAGTAGCGATCTTCTTTTGGTAATCGTCATCTTCGTGAATGTGAGCAGTACCCTTGATACGTACGTTAGTGTGAGATGGAACGTCAGCTACAACAACAGCAGCCTTTGAACCGTTCTTTAAGTTCTCGTATGCGTGTGCCTTAGTCTTTTCAAGGTATTGTAAGTGACCGTTGTCGAGCACCTTCATTGATTGCTTAGGACCAACTTGTGGCTCACCGTTTGCATCAACAGTTGAAAGGTAAGCCAAGTGAGTCTTGAAGAATTCGATTTGCTTGTCAGTAAGTTTAGTTGAGTCTAATTTTTTCATATATAAGTCCTCCTCAAAATGTTTACTTGTTAACTTAATTATATAGATCTGTAACAATAAAATAATTGATATATATCAAGAAAAATCAATTTTTTGTTTCTTTAACCTATATTTTATGAAGAGGTATAGAAAAAGTCTAAGAAAACGCATTAGCGGTAAACAAAACATTCTAAGCTTAATAGTGAATTGATTATCCGACGGGATAGTCGATTCACTA
>NZ_CABUIW010000047.1 GCF_902491705.1 uncultured Lactobacillus sp.
GAGTAAGGCTTAGTTTCATATACTCAAAATTCTGATCAAAGAGAACAAATATCATCGCCTTTCATTTGACTTATTACCACATGACTAGCTACGTACTTTTATTTTAGCAAGAGATCAGATAAAATGGTCATTCAAATAATTCTTTTTTCGATAATCATTCGGCATCATATGGTATTGATCTTTAAATTTGGTATAAAAAGAGTTCTGATTATGGATGCCTACTAAGTTGCAGATATCGGCAATAGAATAATCACTTGATAATAAGAGGTATTGAGCTTGTTCTAGTCTTTTTCGAGTACGCAATTGAACAAAAGTCTGACCAGTCAATTCTTTGATTAAACTACTCAAGTATTGCTTAGTATAGCCATAACGATTAGAAAGCTGCTCTAGTGAGATAGTTTTGTAATTTTGCGATATTTCCGTTAATAAATCGACTAATAATTGTTGCCTATTATCATAGATCTTTTTCTCGATCATTGGATAGTTGCGAATGATTTTGGCAAGCAAGATATTAAAATAATTATCAATAATCACGCCGCGATAGTTGTAACCAGAAAAATATTCGTTGATGATATCATCCATAGTGCCGTTGATGTCATCATTTTGAGGAAAGATAATGAACTTTTGCTTATTTTTATTTTTTAAAGAAATATTGAACAGATATTGATAAACAAAGCTATCTTTTTTATGGGTCTCATCAAGAAATTTGAAAGAAATATTTTTATCATTGAAGATTAGATTAATTAGGATATCGTCTTTACCTAATGTACCAATGCTGTGCTGGCAGCCAATATCCATCATTAATACACTGCCTTCCTTTAAATGGACTGGTTCGCCATCTACAATTTCATCGCATTCACCTTTAAGCATATAGTTGATTTCAACAAACTGGTGACTATGAAGAGGGTAAGGAGCAAAACGGTTGTGCTTGCTTAAATAAATTGAATGGTGGCTGAGCAGCTTTTTATTAACGATTCGTTTATTACTTGTTTGAATTAATAGACTTAGCGAGAGATCATTAACAAAGTGATGATTTTCACTTTGTTTTTTCTCAATTGGAGTTAATGCGAGTAATTTCTGTAATATAGCTTGGTTAATCATAAGAATTTAGTACCTTTTTATTAAAAAATAATATTATTTAAATATAACTAATAAAATTGAAAACGCATACTACACTAGTATAATAACATTTTTAATAGCACTAAATCTTAAAAAATGATAGTAGATCATTCAATATTTTGATATTGTAAACGATTTCACAAAGACTAATATAGAAAGCGTAAGGACAAAAAGTAAATATCGATTAGTAAAAGAATAAGAGGCATATACTATGAAGATAAAAGCTGCTGTTGTTGAAAAAAAGGGCGATCCTTTCGTAATTAAAGATGATATTGAATTGCATGAAGTTGGTCCAACAGATGTTCAAGTACATATGGTAGCCAGCGGTATTTGTCACTCAGACGAAGCAATTCGTAAAGGGGATGCAACTTTAGGTTATCCTGTAATTTTGGGTCACGAAGGTTCTGGTATTGTTGAAAAAGTCGGCTCAGAAGTACAAAACTTAAAGCCAGGCGACCACGTAGTTATGGCCTTCTACGCAGATGGACTTTGTGATAAATGTCTTCAAGGTATTCCAACACAATGTCGTCACTACGCAGATTACAACTTATCAGGTAAACGCTTTGATGGTGATGATCAATTCCAAGAAAATGGCAAGCATATTTCAGATATGTTCAACCAATCATCATTCACTACTACTACAGTTACTAACCAAAGAAACTGTGTCAAGGTTGATAAAGATGCCGACCTTCGTCGCGTAGGTCCTCTTGGCTGTGGTTATATTACTGGTTTAGGTACTGTATTTAACACATTGAAGCCACGTCCAGGTCAAACAATTGCTGTCTTTGGTACTGGTGCCGTAGGTCTTGCAGCTATGATGGCTGGTAAGATTTCAGGTTGTACTCGTGTAATTGCCGTTGATATTGTACCTTCTCGTTTGGAACTTGCTAAGGAATTAGGTGCAACTGATACTATTAATTCTAAGGAAGAGGATCCAGTAAAGAAGATTCAAGAATTAACCGATGGCTATGGTGTTGACTACGCAGTTGATACTACTGGTCTTCCTGCAGTAATGAAGCCAGCATTAGACGCATTGGCACAAGGTGGTACACTTGCAGCTATTGCCGTAACTCCACATGACTTCACATTCTCAACTTGGAACGACCTTTGTGTTGGCGATAAGAAGGTTATCGGTGTCAACATGGGTGATGCTATTCCTCAAATCGATGTTCCTCGTTTGATTAGATTCAACAAGTTAGGTATGTTTGATTACGAAAAGACTGAAAAGTTCTTTGACTTTGAAGACATTAATGAAGCAAATGAAGCCTCAGTTTCTGGTAAAGTTATTAAGCCAGTTTTGATTATTGATAAGGACTACAAGCCTGGTGAATAATCACTAGTAAATAATGCTAAAAAGGACCTGAAAGGGTCCTTTTTTAGTACAATAAAGTCATGAATATTGAAGAATTAAAAAATGCTTTTGAAGAAAGAGCAGATCAAGATATTGCTGTTCATATGGCAAAATATTTGCGTAATCAGTATGTGTTTTATGGTTTAAAGACTCCGCAGCGTAGGGATGTTTACCGTCAATTTTTGAAAGATGAGAAAAAGAAAAAGCAAGTTGATTGGAATCTACTAGATAATGCTTGGAATGATGAACATCGCGAGATGCAGTATTTTGTTTGCGATTATTTGCTGGCGATGGAGAAATATGTTTCGTATGATGATTTATTTAAAATAGAACATTTTATTAGAACTAAGCAATGGTGGGACACAATTGATAGCCTAATGAAGGTCTACGGCTTTGTGGGATTAACTGATGAAAGGGTAGATCAATTAATGCTCAAATGGTCAATTGATCCTGATAAGTGGGTAAGACGTGTTGCAATTGAACATCAGCTGCTTAGAAAAGATAAGATGAATACCCAATTGTTAAGTCAAATCATTGAAAATAATTTAGACAGCGATGAATTTTTCATCAATAAGGCAATTGGTTGGGCGTTAAGAGATTATTCTAAAACAAATTCTGTATGGGTGAAGAATTTTATTGTACAACATCATGATCATCTGGCAAAATTAAGTATTACAGAGGGAAGTAAGTATTTATAAGGAGAATTAAATGAATCCACTTTTAATAATTACTTTAATTGCGATTGTTTTAGCAATTATTGCAATACTCAAAAGAAATGATTTGTGGATGGGAATAACAATATTGATTGTTGGAATTCTGTTTTTGGCTAATTCAGTTAATTCACCCAGCTCAGATCCAATTTTATATATTTTATCAGTGCCATTTATTTTGCTGGGCATTTATTATTTAGTTAAGAGCATAAAGAAAAAGAGTTAGAATTTTTCTAACTCTTTTTTAGTAGGGTAATTTTATTAATCTAAATCTTTACCGTTTGATTCAATAACCTTCTTGTACCAGAAGAATGAATCTTTTCTTGAACGTGCAAGAGTACCTTCACCTGCATCGTTTTTATCAACGTAGATAAAGCCGTAACGCTTGTCCATTTGACCAGTACCTGCAGAAACTAAGTCGATGCATCCCCATGGAAGGTAACCCATAAGATCAACACCATCAAGTTCAACAGCTTTTTCCATTTCTGAAATGTGGTTTCTCAAGTAGTCGATTCTGTAATCATCGTGGATTGAACCATCTGATTCAACCTTGTCATAAGCACCAAGACCATTTTCAACGATGAACAATGGCTTGTGGTAACGATCTTGCAATTGGTTAAGTGCAATTCTAAGACCTTCAGGATCGATTTCCCAGCCCCAGTCGCTGCGCTTTAAAGTAGGGTTCTTAGCAACTGCTGCAGCTAAGTCAGTTAAGTCATCTGGCTTAACTTTTTCACTTGAAACAGTAGTAGTTTGGTAGTATGAGAAGCCTACGTAGTCAACAGTACCTTCCTTCAATACGATTCTGTCTTCATCAGTAATGTCAGGACGGTAGCCATTTCTTTCAATATAAGCTTCTACAGCATTTGGATATTCACCAAAGACGTGAACATCTGAGAACCAATCACGACGTTGTTCCCACTTGTCAGCTAAAAGTACATCATCACTTGATGGAGTAAGTGGACGAACTGGTGAGTAGTTAATCATACAACCGATTTGGAAGTTAGGGTTAATCTTGTGACCAATTTTAACTGCTAATGCGGAAGCAACAAGTTCGTAGTGACCAGCTTGATACATTGCTGCTTCTTTGTCCTTATCAGTCATGCCATCTTTGAACAAAATGCCTGAGTTAGTGGCCATTAAGAAATCATTGTTAAATGCTGATTGGTTATCAATTTCGTTGAAAGTCATCCAGTACTTAACCTTGTTCTTGTAGCGCTTGAAGCAAACTTCCGCAAAGCGAACGAAGAAGTCAATAACTTTACGGTTGGTAAAACCGCCATAGTTTTTAGCTAAATTAAATGGCATTTCAAAGTGAGAAAGGGTAATAACTGGTTCAATACCATATTCATGACAGGTATCAAATAAGTCATCGTAGAACTTCAATCCTTCTTCATTTGGTTCTTTTTCGTCGCCATTAGGGAAGATTCTAGTCCAAGCAATAGAAGTTCTGAATGCTTTGAAGCCCATTTCAGCCATTAACTTAATATCTTCTTTGTAGTGGTGGTAGAAGTCAATTGCTGAGTGGTTAGGGTAGTTCTTGCCAGGAAGTACGCCATCAGTAATTTCACGTGGCTTAGTTGCAGAACCTACAGTCATGACATCGGCAACAGAAGTACCTTTGCCGCCTTCTTTCCAAGCACCTTCAAGTTGGTGAGCAGCAACAGCGCCGCCCCATAAAAAGCCCTTTGGCATTTTTGCTGAATACATTAATAAATTCCTCTCTTTCTTGCATGTAACTGGAAACGTTTACATTGCAATTCTTACATACTTACTTTTTAAAATCAAGTGGCATTTATTCACCATTAACGGTTAAGGCCCCGCGGTCGTAGCGATTACGAGATTCAGATAATTCAAAAGGTCGTCCGTCTTCTAGGAATGCTTTTTGCTGAATGCATAAAACAGGATCATCTTGAGTGCAATCTAAATATTTCATATCATAGGCATCTGACTTTTCAGCAGTGATAACACGGTTATCTTTACCAATTTTGAGACCAAGATCATTTTGAATATATGAATAAATAGATTTATGCAAGATATCCAATGTAATGCCGGGGATGCACTTTACAGGCATAACTGTGTATTTAAGCTTAGCCGGCTTTCCATTCAAGACGCGTTGTCGAATAATATCATAAACGTCATCAGTTTTGCATAAATTTAATGCCTTACATTCCTCAGCACTAGGTTTTCTGATATTAAAAGCAATAACGTGACTAGTTAGATGAAAAGCACTATTAACATGTCTAGTAAAACCATTGTGTTCGTTTACTCCAGAATTTAGGAAAATATCTGGAATGGACTTATTTGTAACAAATGTACCGTGACCTTTGACAGTTTTGATTAATTTCTTATCTTGCAGAATTTTAAGTGCATGGACAATAGTTACTCGACTAGTATCATATTTTTTGGCGAGTTCAAATTGCTCAGGCAATCGTTTGGTATACTTCTTTTCAATAATGTTTCTTTCTATATCATTGGCAATTTCTTGATATCGACTCAAAATTATGCCTCCTTTCTATTGTAAAGAAAAATATTACATGTATATTCTAACAGGTTTTGCCTAATATTAGAAAGCGGTTTCTTTGAAAAATACTTTTTTGAAAAAATTTTTTATATGTATTTGAAAATGCTTACAAATGATGTATAATGTTTTTTGTAAAGAGCAAAAAGTATATATTTTTACTTGAAAGCGATTATATAAGTGTTAATAAATTTAACGCATGTATAATTTTTTGTTTACAAAGTAATGAAAGCGTTTTATAATTATTGGCGTAGATCAATAAAAAATAATTAAACTATAAAACGTAATAATCAGGAGGAAATATTATTATGGCTGAACAAACTATTATGTTAAATTGTAGTGCTGGTATGAGTACTTCACTTTTGGTAACTAAGATGCAAGCTGCTGCTAAAGAAGAAGGTATTGACGCAAACATCTTTGCATGTCCTGCTTCAGAAGCTGACGACAAGATGTCACAAATGGAAATTGACTGTGTTCTTCTTGGGCCTCAAGTAAGTTACATGAAGGGTGACTTCGAAAACAAAGTTAAAGGTAGAGGTAAAGACGGCAAGGACATTCCTTTGGACGTTATTAACATGCAAGACTACGGCATGATGAACGGTAAGAACGTTTTAGCACAAGCTGAAAAATTAATTAAGGGCTAATATAATTTAGCTAGATAAGGAGAGACTGATTATATGGCAGAAGAAAAGCAAACTCCAGAGCAAAAAGAACAAGAAACTTTAATGGCTGCTATGGGCCTAATTGCTAACGGGGGAAACGCAAAAAGTTTAGCATTTGAAGCAATTCGTCTTGCAAAGAAAGGCGATATTGAAGGTGCACGTGAAAAGCTTAAGGAAAGTGATAAGTCACTTCTTGAAGCTCATAATTCACAAACTAGCATGCTTACTAAAGAAGCACAAGGTGATCACATGCACGTTACTTTGCTTGTAGTTCACTCACAAGACCACTTAATGAACGCTATCACCTTTAGAGACTTGGCTGGAGAAATGGTTGATCTTTACGAAAAGCTATATAAGTCTGGTTCTCTTAAAAAAGAAGATTAGTAATCGCTGATTAAAATAGCTCCTGCAATGCAGGGCTATTTTTTTGTCTAAAGAATGATAAACTGATATTAATAAAAGTGTAAGGATTATTTTAGATGGAGAGAAAATATGAATAAAGAAGAGATTGAGAAAGAGAAGGCACAAGTAGCCAAGAAAAAACATGAAGACAGTATCAAATACATGTATTTTAGTCGGTATTTATTGATTAGATATGTGGTTACAATCTTTTTCTTTGTAAATTTAATGTGGTTTATTGTAAGTGCTTCTTATGGCAGCAGAGTTGGCATTATTTTTGCTTTAGTAATGGGCGTTTATTCTGCAGTTGCAAGTATTGAACAACTCACTAAGATGCATAATCGAAAAAGAGACATTCCAATTACTCGCATATATCTGTATGTGCAGATTTTGGTAAATGTGGTACTTGCCGTTTTAGCTTTAACTCCAATAAAGAAAACGATCTTTCCATTTGCGATTACTAATGATGTTGTATATTTTTTGATTGGTTTCTTACTAATCGGAATTTTATTGGCTCTTTTATGTGAATATCGAATTCATCAAATAGCGAAAGATAAAGATAAATATTACAAGGTAATCAAGACATTTAAGAAATATCAGCAATAATATATGCGAAAACTTATAATTTATTATAAGTTTTTTTATATGCATTTAATTAGCTCTAAACCCCAATATATCAAGGAAAATACTATACCTTTAAAATCAAAAGTATAATACATGTAAATAAAAAGCGTTTACATTAGAAACCGCTTTCGTTATAATGAACTTGTTCAAACTTAATGATTTGATTCAGATATAAGTGGGGGAAAGAATTATGGCTGATTCAAGTTCTGCCTCTTTCAAAGACAAGTTGGCCGCAAAAGCTGGTAAGTTTGCGTCATCTCGTTTTGTTAGAGCTATTATGGACGCTGGTTATAGCGTTATTTCATTTTCTATTATCGGGGCAATTTTCTTAATTTTGACAGTATTGCCTCAAGCATTTCCTATTCCAGGATTTGCTGGATTTTATGCTCAAACTTTGGGTCGTTTTACTAACTTGTTCCAAGTTGTTTACAACTCAACAATGGGTATTTTGGCATTAATTTTTGCCGGTACCTTTGCATATTCATATACAAATATTTACCGTCAAGAAGAAAAGTTGGACTTGGTTCCAATGAACGCTTTATTGATGTTCTTGATGGCATTCTTCATCACTGTTCCAGAATTAGTATGGAAGAATGGTTCAATTCAATTTATTACTATTCTTACTAAAGCTAAGATGGTTGCAGGTGGTTATGAAGCATCAACTGGTGGTATTACTAGAATTGCTTCAGTAGGTATCTTCACCGGTTTGGTAATTGCTTGGTTAACAGTTCAAATTTACCGTTACACTGTAAAGCATAACTGGAGAATTAAGATGCCAGCATCTGTTCCAGCAGGTGTTGCTAACTCATTTAGTGCATTGATTCCAGGTTTCTGTATTGCATTAACTGTTGCTGTTATTGAATTGATCTTGGTAACTTTGGGAACTGATATCTTCAAAGTCCTTTACATTCCATTCTCATTCATTAGTAACATTGCAGATACTTGGTGGGGCTTCCTCATCATTATCTTCTTGATCCACTTCTTATGGTGGTTCGGTATCCATGGTGCCACAATCATGAGTTCATTCTACACTCCAATTGTTTTGGCTAACATGGCTGCTAACGTAAAGGGTGCTTCACACTTCTTTGCTGGTGGACCCATTGAACTCATTCGTAATTATCGGTGGTTCTGGTGCTACCTTGGGTATGGCTATCTGGTTAGCATTTGGTTCTCGTTCAGCTCAATTGAAAGAAATTGGTAAGGTTGAATTAGTTCCAGCTATCTTCAACATTAACGAACCTATTTTGTTTGGTCTTCCAATTGTTTATAACATTAACTTGCTTGTACCATTCATTTGTGCACCACTTGCTTCAGGTATCGTAGGTTACATTGCTGTATCATCACACCTTGTACCTAAGATTATTGTTCAACAACCATGGCCAACACCTGTTGGTTTGAGTGGTTACATTGCAACTGTAAGTTGGCAAGGTGCCGTTCTTTCAGTAGTCTGTGCAATTGTCGCATTCTTAATCTGGTTCCCATTCATTAAGCACTACGACAATGTTCTTCTTAAGCAAGAACAAGCAGATGCTGCTAAGTAAAAAAATTATTCTTAATTATTAAACTTTGAACTAAAAATACCGTGGCTCGATAAGAGTCACGGTATTTTTTATGCTGAGAGGACGATTCTAAGCAGCCATATTTGCATAAACGTTGTCAGCCATACGTTTTAATTCCTTATTTGCGCCCATTTTGAGTTGCCAATTATAAAATAGGGTTTGCAACTTGCCATGGTGTTCACGTTCAAAGTGAAGCATTTCTTCACTAAAGGTGATCTTAACACCTTCATCGTTGTCTTCTGTTACATACTTGATAATGATATCGAAGCGATCAGAAGTAAAGTGAGCTTCATATACCTTGTTACGTTCATATTTGGTAATCTTTACTTTAGCTCCTGATTGTTCATACTCAGTACCAGATTTTAAAACTACTGGCATATCATTGTTACGAGCTTTTTTGATACTTTCGATTAATTGCTGATCAAGGTAATCAAAGAAGTCCTTAGCCTTAAAACTGTATTGTTTAGAAATAATAATCAATAAATTTTCCTTCTCTCTATGTCACTTATAGTTTAATCTTATTATTAAATAAAAAGAGAGTCTAGCTTTTTTGCCAGACTCTCTTTGTGTATTAATCTAAATCTTCACCGTTAGATTTAATAACTTTCTTGTACCAATAGAATGAATCCTTTGGGTAACGCTTAAGTGAGCCATGACCACGGTCATCACGATCAACATAGACAAAGCCGTAACGTTTCTTCATTTCACCAGTACCGTTTGAAACTAAATCAATTGCTGACCAGGTAGTGTAACCCATCAAGTCAACACCATCAATAGTAACAGCATCCCTCATTGACTTAATTTGACTGCGTAAGTAGTTGATACGGTAGTCATCATGAACTGAACCGTCTTTTTCAAGAGTGTCAGCTGAACCTAAACCGTTTTCTACTACCCATAATGGCTTGTGGTAGCGGTCCCAGAGATCGTTTAGAGCGATTCTTAATACATCTGGGTCAGTTGCCCAGCCCCAAGCATTACTCTCAAGATATGGGTTCTTAACGCCACCTGCAGTAACGTTACCTGATGCTTTAGCGTCAGCTTCGTGTGTAGTTAAGACGTTTGAAGTATAGCATGAGAAGCTCAAGAAATCGGCAGGGTATTTAGCGATTAATTCGTAGTCTTCTGGCGTATCATCTAGCTTAATACCATCACGTTCATACTTCTTAAGGCGGTAGTCAGGGTAGCGGCCACCAGTTTGAACATCACTATAGAAGAGCATGTCTTGCTTTACTTCCATTACCTTAAGTTGGTCTTTAGGATCACAAGTATATGGATAGTAAGCAGAGTAGGCAAGCATTTGTCCTACACGGTTGTTAGGATCGATTTCATGAGCTAATTTGACTACTTTAGCACTTGCTACAAATTGGTTGTGTGCACCTTGAGCACGGTTTTGTTCACTACCGTCGATTAAGCCACCGCCCATGTATGGTGCCATATCCATTGCGTTGATTTCGTTAAAAGTAAGCCAGTATCTAACCTTGCCTTTGTAATGATTCATTACAATATCTGAGTAATGAACGAAGGCATCAATTAAACGACGATCTTTCCAACCACCAAAGCGAGTGATTAAAGAAAGGGGAGTTTCGTAGTGAGAAAGTGTGACAAGTGGTTCAATACCATACTTAGCACATTCATCAAAAACTTTATCGTAAAAGGCTAATCCTTCTTCGTTTGGTTTTTCATCATCACCATTTGGCAAGATTCTTGACCAGTTCATTGAAAGTCTGAATACGTCAAAGCCCATTTCAGCCATCAACTTGATATCTTCTTTATAGTGGTGGTAGAAGTCGGTTCCTTGGTGACTAGGGTAGTAATAACCGTCAAGCAAAGCTGGAACAGCGCTTTCTGGCAAACTGAAGTCTTGGCCCCAGATAAGAGGAGTAGCTCCAGTTTCGCCATTAGGCTTTTTCCAAGTAACCTTACGTGGTTCAGTTGCGGAACCATTGGTTAATACATCAATGGCGTTTAAACCTTTGCCGCCTTCATCATATCCGCCTTCGTATTGGTTAGCGGCAGTAGCACCGCCCCAAGTAAATTTATTATCAAATGCCATAAATAAACCTCTAAAATCTATTGTTGTCTAATAATACGTAATCACGTGTGTCGTAACGATTACGACTAGTTGAATATTCGATAGGTTGACCATTAGATAGCCAAATGATCTGTTCAAGCTCAAGCATAGGATCGTCTTCTTTGGCATCTAAGTATTTTACGTCATATTTATTTGGTTTGGCTGCACGAATCTTACGATAAGCATGACCAAACTTTAAATGAAGCTTTTGGTGGATGTAGTCATAGATTGAACTAAGAAGAATCTTTTCATCTAGGTCTGGAACCAATTTAATTGGCATGTATGTGTGCTCAATGATAAAAGGCTTATCATTGTACAATCTTAAACGCACAATATTATAAACTGGTTCATTTCGTTCAAGTGCAAGATTCTTTTGCATTTGTGCATCAGGGAATTCGACAGAGAAGTGTAAGATCTGACTTTTAACTTTGTCTTTACCTAGTGAATTTCTTAATCCTGTAAAAGCGTTGGCTGGTGTATCAGTATCAGTTTTAATTGGAATGTTACCAGTAACGAAAGTGCCTAAGCCTGATTGCTTATAAACTAAGCCTTGTCTTTCTAGTCCATCAAAAGCTTTTTTAACAGTTAAACGACTAACATTAAATTCTTCGGCAAAGGCCTCTTGGTCGGGAAGGGGCTCTTGCGTGCTATAAACATTATCTTGAATTCGTTTTCTAATTTCTGCGGCGACTTCTAAATATTTTGCCTTTGCCATTTTTTATCATCTGATTTCTATTTTAAATTAACATTTAAGTATAGTTTATAGCAAAAATCTATACTTTACAAAAAAAGAGGTGTCGTTTCACTATTTTTTTATAGCTCAACAACATCTCTTTTTATATTACTTAAAGTCTGCTATACCTTTTTCAATGGCAGAATCACAATCACTGTCGATTGGAACTCTTAAAACCATTTGGCCATCAATTTCAATTCCTTTAGGAATTTGAATAACGCCTGGAAAATGGTAGCCGTGATGAGCTTTAGTTTCGTCATCTAAATAAACGGAAACTTGACCATCAGCGGCAACGCCGATTTTGTAGTGATGATTATCACGATCAAATTCATTTACAATTTTAATTTCGTCTGACATTTTTTTGACCTTTGATTAAAAAATTAGTGAGGACTACGTAAATTACTTGTTAGCTTTAGCAGCTTCACGTTTAAGAAGGATGTTATCGTATTTCTTAGCAAATGGCCAGTAAATAGCAGTTGAGATAAGTAAAGTACAGAATTGCCAAATGGCCATCTTCCAACCACCGATTAAGAATCCGGAAATAACAGCTGGAGTAGTCCATGGGGCTGCGAAACCGTTAAGTGGTGGAACGATACCAGTCTTAATTACGAAGTAAGTTGAAGCAGCTACAACTAATGGAGTTAAGAAGAATGGAACAGCAAGGAATGGGTTCATAACAATTGGCAAACCGAAGAGGAATGGTTCGTTAATGTTGAAGATACCAGGTACTAATTCCAATTTACCAATTGACTTCAATTGTGCTGATTTAGCAGCAACAAGGATGAAGATAATCAAACCAATGGTAATACCTGAACCAGTTAAGTTAATGAAGTTGTTGTAGAATTCGTTAGTAACAACGTGTGCACCTTGAGCAATGGTTAATTTACCAGCCTTGTACAATTGAGCGTTGTCGAATGAGTTAGCTTGAAGCATAGGACCAGCAAGTGAACCAACGATCAAACCACCGTGGACACCGAAGAACCAGAAGAATGGAACAAGGAAACCAATAGCAAGAGCACCACCGAATGAGTCTGAGATACCTTGAAGTGGAGTTTGAATAGTGTTGTAAGTCCATTGCAAGAAGTCAGTATGTGCGAATAAGTTAAATGCAGCGTAGATAAGCATTGTACCAATTAAGATAATACCTGCTGGAATCATAGCAGTAAATTGGTTTGAAACTGCAGGTGGAACTTGCTTAGGAAGCTTAATAGTCCAACCTTTTTTAACAATAGCACTGTAAATCCAACCAACAAGAAGACCAATGATGATTGCGGCGATCATACCGTCACCACCAAGCCAAGTGATGTTGAATACACCAGTTACAGGTTGTTCAATGTAAGTTTGAACTGCTTTTGGTAATTCACTAATAGCAGCAGTGAATGCCTTAGCACTCATACCGTTAGGAATACCACTGCTCAAAGCAGTCTTAACAGGACTAGCAATTGATAAAGTTTGAAGCATTAAGAATGCAGCACATGAGGTAAGACCTGGTGCTAAAGGTTCTAAGTTTTCATTCTTAACGTAAATGTAGGCAATACCAATTGATGCCCAAAGTGACATTACTGAGAATGTTGTAGTGTAAGCTTGGTTGAAGATTGCGCCCCAACCAGAAGCGTTAATTGCATTTGAAACTGCAGGAATAGGAATATTTCCTAAAATTAAGAATATAGAACCAATGATAATAAATGGTAAAGTATAAATCATACCATTTTGTAAAGCAGTAATGGCTTTCGTGTTAACGAATTTCATTACTGGAGGTAAGATTTTGCTGTTAACAAAGTTACCAAAACCTGATTGTTTTTGATCAGCCATTATAATTCATCTCCATTATCTTTAAGTACCTTTTGGAACCAATAGAATGATTTCTTAGGCACACGTTTTAAATCTTTTAAATCGTGATTTGATCTGTTGACGTAAACAGCGCCGTAACGTTTTTCCATATCAGCATGTGAACTTGGAATATCAATCAAGCCCCAGCCAAGATAGCCAAGTACTTCGGCACCGTCGTCGAAAATAGCATCTTTCATAGCCTTGATATGATCGCGGTGATAAGCAATACGCTCATCGTCTTCAATCATATGCTCGCCGTCCCAAGTTTCCTTAAGACCGATACCATTTTCAATTGGGAAAATAGGAATGCGGTAGTAGTTATACATAGTAGTAATTGCATTTCTAAATCCAAGTGGGTCAATAGCCCAGCCCCAATCATTAGTCTTAACGTATTTAGCTTCAACGCCGCCTTCGTTAAGGTAACGGTTAGGAGCTTCACCTTCAGGAATCTTATCACTAGATAATACCCATGAAGAGTAGTAGGAGAATGCTAAGAAGTCAGCCTTAGCTTTCTTCATGATCTCCTTATCTTCATCAGTGATATCCATTGAAATGTTATGATTCTTTGCATATTGCAACACTTCTGGTGAATAGCCACGGCCTGTATCAGCATCATAAATGTTGAAGTTCAAGAACTCTTGCACTTGTTTTGCTGCCCAGACATCTTCTGGCTTGCTGGTTGCTGGGTAGATTTGTTGGTAAGCAAGCATACCACCGATCTTTACATCTGAGTAATTATCGTGGATGTAGTTTGCCAACTGGATATGACACATCATCGTGTGGTGGAAGATAGTGTACATATCATCTAAACTCTTGTCTCCCTTTTCATAACCTGAAATATTGAATACTTCATCTTGGAAGTAAAGGTTATGTTCATTGAAGACAATCCAATACTTAACACGATCACTAAAGTGATCAATCATCTTTTTACCAAAACGGACAAAGGCATCAACCACATGTCTTGACATAAAGCCATTGTATTTCTTGGCTAAATTGAGTGGCATGTCGAAGTGGTAAAGACAGATCATTGGTTCAATGCCACGCTTAAGCATTGCATTGATCAAACGGTCGTAGAAGTCAATACCCTTTTGGTTGAATTCGCCGTCACCGTCTGGACACACACGAGACCAAGAAATTTGAATTCGGTACATGTTCATATGCATGTCCTTCATCAAATCTAAGTCTTCGTCGTATCTGTGATATTCGTCGATTGCTACATGCCAATCAGTAGTATTGTCAGTAGCTGGACGAACATCGTAGACGGAAAGACCTTTGCCGTCTTCATTCCAGGCGCCTTCAGTTTGCATACTTGAAACTGAATTGCCCCAGAAGAATGAAGATGGTAATTTGCGCTTTTCAGTCATCTATTTCTTCTCTCCCTCTGTAAGCACTTTCATTTCTTTACACTAATAAGTATATCAGATTAATAATAAAAATAAAGACTTTTTAAATAAAAATATATACTTTTATAAAGTGCAAAAGAAAAAGCCCATAACCATGGGCTTTATAGGGTATAAATTAAATATAAAATAACATTTATAATGTGATTATTTTGTGTTTTGTTCGAAATCAGCAACTGCACCACGCAAGTTGGCATCGCTCTTTAACTTGCATAAAACGATGTCTGGTTTCAAAGTTACTAGGTCTAAATTGTCTCTTAAGCGATCAATTTCCTTATTTAAGAGTGGGATTAATTCAGGGTTATTGGAAATTCCACCGCCAAGAACAATTTTTTCTGGGTCAAAACTGTGTTGAATATTGTAAATTGCCACAGCTAAAGCATGGATTAAAGTTTGACGTTCATCGCTAGCTGCTGGATCATCTTGATCAGCTAATTCGAAGATTGTCTTACCATCAAGATGCTTGCCAGTTCTCTTGTTGTAGCGTTTAGCCATTGCAACAGGGGATGCCAATTCACTTAAAGTGTGAGCACCCATGATCATGTAGCCAAATTCTCCGCCAAAGAGGTGAGCACCATGCCAAACTTTTTGATTCATGATTAAGGCACCACCAATACCTGTACCGATAACGAAGAAGGCCATACTGTTACAGCCTTTACCACTACCTTCGGCTAATTCACCTAAGGCTGCAGAGTTAGCATCGTTTTCGATAGAAACTGGGAGGCCAAAACGCTTTTCTAATTCATCTACGATCTTAAAATTGTGGATGTAAGGAATAGCGCTTGAACCACCAATGATTCCTGTTTCTTTATTAACGGCACCAGGAGAGGAGATAGCTACTCCTTCGATCTTGGTATCTTTTTTAATTTTGTTTACTTCATCAGTTAAAGCTTGGTAAAAACCATCCAAATCCTTAGGTGTATCAATTGCATGTTTATCTTGAAGTTTATTGTCTTTCCAAGTTGCGATTTTAATTGTAGTACCACCGATATCAATTGCGGCTAAATTCATTTTCATTTACTCCTTATTTAAAAATATATACTTTTGTAATCTATCATAAATATTTTTGAAAGCGTTGTCAACAGACTGTCTAATGGTAGAATAAATATGAATGAATATGAATGAATATAGAGTAGAAAACTCTAAGGAGAAGAAAATGATTAACGAAATTATTAAAAATAGAAGAGCAGTTAGAAAATTCACTGCAGATCCTGTATCAGACGATGAAATTAAGAGTTTAATTGAAGCTTTTCAGACTTCACCTTGTGGTATGCATCAAGCAGATGTAATGAATTTGGTCGTAGTTAAGGATCAAGGCTTAAGAGCTGAAATTGAAAAGGCAACAGGTAATGCTTGCTATAATGCACCAGTTTTGTTTTTGATTACTACTAAAAAAGGCAATATGTTTGGTGAGCGCGATGCTTCTGCAGCAGCTGAAAATATTATGTTAGAAGCAACTGACTTGGGCTTAGGCTCTGTCTATGTTATGGGCGGTGCTGTTAAGTTAAACGATTATGCTGATATTCAAAGAGAATTGGGTATTGTCGATGGTTTTCAAACAACAGTAATTGTTCCTGTAGGTAAGATTGCTGAAGAGCCAGAAAAAGAAGATCGTACTAACCGTTACCAAGTAACTATTTATTAAGGGTAATTCGTAATGAATAAAAAACTTTTGCTTTGCCTGTCTACTGTTGCATTGGTGACGACTTTAACTGGCTGCAGTCAGGTTCATTTTGGCAGGGATGCAATTACTATTGGTACAGAGAAAAAAACTAAGCCAAAAGTAAAACCAAAACAGAAAAATGACCAAGTTGCCAAAAAGAAAAAAGCAGCAACCAGCAGTAGTAAAAAGCCGGTTAAGAAAACTACTAAAAAAGTCAAAAAAACTAAGGAAAAGAAGCCTAAGACTAAAAAGGTGGTTAGGACAAACTGGAATACAGCTAAAACTAAGAAGCTGCAAGCTGCAGTAAATAAGTGGAGCAAGCCAACCGGTCAGATTTATCGTTTTTATGATGGTATTCACTCAATCAAGACTAAAAAAGGATATACATATCCGCAAGTTGAAGTGAGACCCAAAAGTTAGACACTTTTGGGTCTTTTATTA
>NZ_CABUIW010000048.1 GCF_902491705.1 uncultured Lactobacillus sp.
ATTTTTCACCTCTTTTTTGTCTAAAATTTTTTCAAAAAAGTTTGAATTTCTTTTTAAAAACAAAAAAACACCCACTTTTTCAGCGAGTGTCTTCTATATATTGAATCAAATTAGATTAAACTTGATTCCTTAGTGATCTTCTTCATACCGTTCATGTAAGGAACAAGTACATCTGGAACAGTTACTGAACCGTCTTCGTTTTGGTAGTTTTCCAAAATTGCAGCTACACAACGACCAACAGCTAAACCTGAACCGTTCAAAGTGTGTGCCAAGTGAAGCTTGCCGTCTTCGTCACGGTAACGAATTTGTGCACGACGAGCTTGGAAGTCAGTACAGTTTGAACAACTTGAAATTTCACGATACTTGTCTTGTGCAGGCATCCAAACTTCAAGGTCATAAGTCTTAGCACTAGTGAAACTTGCATCCCCAGTTGACAAAGCAACAACGTGGTATGGCAAGCCTAACTTTTGCAATAAGTGTTCAGCATTGTGGGTCAACTTTTCAAGTTCATCCCATGATTCGTCTGGTTTACATACCTTAACCATTTCAACCTTACGGAATTCGTGCATTCTAATTAAACCACGAGTATCACGACCAGCTGAACCTGCTTCACTTCTAAATGCTGGTGATAAAGCAGTTACGTTGATTGGCAACTTGTCTCCGTGGATAATTTCATTTCTGAAGTAGTTTACCAAAGGAACTTCAGCAGTTGGGATCAAAGTTAAGTCACGAGGCTTGTCTGGGTCGTCGTTATCAACGATAGTGTAAACATCTTCGTGGAACTTAGGGAATTGACCAGTACCTTGCATTGAAACATCGTTTACCAAGTATGGTGGGATAACTTCGGTGTAGCCATCCTTGGTGTTTTCATCAAGGAAGAAGTTAAATACGGCACGTTCCAAAAGTGCACCTGCACCAATGTAGTAAACAAAACGTGCACCTGAAACCTTAGAAGCACGGTCCCAGTCCAAAATACCTAAATCAGTACCGATGTCCCAGTGAGCCTTAGGCTTGAAGTCGAACTTAGTAGGTTCTTCCCACTTACGAACTTCTTCGTTGTAGCTGTCATCTGGACCTACAGGATCTGAATCTGCTGGGAAGTTAGGCAATCTAAGCAAAATGTAGTTTTGCTTTTGAGTTAATTCTTCAACTTCTTTATCTAAGTCTTTGATTTCCTTACCTACTTCACGCATTGAAGCAATAGCGTCACTAGCGTCTTCTTTGTTACGCTTCTTTTCAGCAATTTGCTTTGAAACGTCGTTACGCTTAGCCTTCAATTGTTCACTCTTAGTCAAATCCTTACGACGCTTAGTGTCGATTTCAACTAATTCATCCAATTCTTCTGGCTTAATTCCACGAGTAGCCAACTTCTTCTTTGACCAATCAAGATTCTCACGAATCACTTTAATATCAAGCATATAAAAACCTCCATGCATACAAAAAGAGCCGATTATCCCTATGTTTGGGACGAATCGGCTCTTACACGGTTTCGCGGTACCACCCATCTTCAGTCTAAAATAGACTGCACCTCTAAGTAGGCGAATAACGACGCCAAACCGTGCAACTATTAATTGCCCACATTATGAAATCTGGAAACGACTATCCATTCACTCGCACCAACCGTGAACTCTCTGAAGCAGTCTTAGGATTTCGTGTTTGCGTCTATTTTAAGCCATTCTGCTTTTTTGAGCAAATAATATTTTTCTTTAAATGCAAAAAGTGCGCTCATTTGGCTATAGTCGACGGTATAAGCGTAGTGAAAACCCAGACGCCGCAAGAGTTTCTGCGATTTTTCATTATCATCAAAAGTACCGGCCCACACTTCTACTTGTCTTTTGCGTTTAAAAGCATAGGTCAAAATTAAGCGGACAGCTTCAGTCATGTAGCCATGCCCTTCAAAAGCCTGATCAAGTAAAAAGCCAATTTCTTTAGTCTTAAGAAGGCCACTTTGCTCATCCATACCGCGCTCATATAATTCAACTAAGCCAATTACTTCATTATTGTCGCGTAGACAAATAACGTAGCTTTCGGGTCTAGCCATATACTGGTGCACGCTTTTTACTGCCTGATCCATATTCTGCATTCGCTGAAATCCCGCCATAGCATGGTAACGCTCATTTTGTCCCCATTTTAGTAAAGTAGCGGCATCTTTTTCTTCAAATCGTCTTAAATATATTCTCTTTGATTCAAGCATTAGTGCCCCATCAGCTTCAGTAGCCATCTTGCACCATATTGCAAACCAAAACTGTAGGCTGCAATTGTCCAAGGCTTACACAAAATAATAATCCAAAAATACGTAGAAAACTTCATCTTGGTCAATCCGGCTAATAAACATAAAACATCGTCTGGTGCCGCCGGAGCCAAAATACACAGCGCAAAGAACCAGTTAAATTTCTTTTGGTTCTTAGTCCACTTCATATATTTATCTAGCGTTTCTTCAGATACAATATGCAAAATAAATGGTCGACCGTAATGTCTAGCTAAGAAAAAGTTGATAATTGAACCAATGCAGATACCGAGGTAATTATAGACAAACCCGGCAATCGGTCCGAAAAAGACTACCCCGCCTAGAAGCGAAACGCCCCCAGGAATAATCGGGATAACTACCTGAACTATCTGGATCAATACAAAAATAATTGGACCGACAATTTGTTTATTAGCTAAATAAGACCTCATCTTGGCTTGGTCAGTAAAAATACCCAACCGGTACCAATAGATCACTAATAAAATTATGATAAGTCCGCAGACTACCGTGGCAATATTAATTAGTTTTCGACTTGCTTTAGCTGATAAATGATGCATTTTTTCGCCTTCTCTCAATAAGACTTGTATTGTTCTTAATTTTAACAAAAAATGCTATCAATAATTGATAATTTACCCAAATCTATGCAAATCTAAAAATATTCTTATTATTTTCTTCTACTTATCCGATTAATATATAATGATGATGTAAATGATCTAAGAAAGGAAATGCATTTCATGGTTGTAATTAAAAACAATATTATCTACGACACAGATAAAAATTTAGGTACTGATATTTACTACCCAAATAATACAACTTCTAAGACTAAAATCTTAATCTTTTGGCATGGTGGCGGCTGGTTCCGCGGCAATAAAGAAAGTGTTAAAAGCATCGGTGTTGATTTAGCTAATGCCGGCTTTATGACTTTTATTCCTGAATACAGCCTTGCTCCTAAGGAGCATTTCCCAGCTGCACATGAAGATGCATTGCATTTTGTCGATTGGCTTTTAAAATCAGATTATACCGACCCAGATGATGCTAAAAATATCGTACAAATCGGTGCCAGCGTTGGCGGAACGATGGCGTTATATGTTGCAGGCAAGTATGGTTTTCCAACTGTAACCTGGTCTGCTCCCGTTGAATATTCTAACTTGATTAAACAATATAAAGATATCAAGGCATCCCCATCTGCTCAAAAAGATTTCGGCATCAGTGATCCTGATCAAATTAGACATTCATTTTATAAATACTTCACTTTGACTTATACAGGGACTGATGACCCTAAGGTTTTAGCTAAACTTGACGCCAAGTCATATGATTTAACTAAATTAAACAAGTTAATGATGATCAATTCTGCCGATGAACTTACACCATTAGATTCAGTTCTAGATTTTGTCAGCTTCTTAGCTAAGCAAAATCGCGGCGTGCAATTACTTGTAATTCCAGGTCATGGCCACGCAATGGACTACGGCAATGATTACATCGATGAATCACTCGACTTTTTATACCAGACTATTAAGAGACAAAAATAATTATGATTAACATTGAAAAATTCGTGCAAATCCGTAAAAAGCAAAAGCTTTCGCAAACTGAACTTTGCCAAGGCATTTGTACGCAATCTACTTTAAGTAAATTTGAAAATAACGGACAGGTACCGTCATTTAAAATCCTAAAGCAGCTCTGCAACCGGCTAAACATCGAAGTTGGCGACATTATGACGAGTAGCGATGAAAAAGCTATCGCCCATATGCTGTTTGAAGCTGATTTTTCATTTATTAATTTTGACTATGCAAAAATATTGAACATCTTGTCGCGTATCAAGCCAGAAGAGTTAAAGCGTGACGAAGATAAAGTGCATTATCACTTTTTACGTGGACAATATGCTTTAAAAAGTGACCACAATCAGATGAGTGCTTTGTTTTATTTCAACAACATCTTAACAACGGATGATTTACCTAAAAATGATATTTACCGTTTGCTAGCTCTTAATGGCTGTAGCCAGATCTATGCTAAGCAAGGTGAAATCGAAAAAGCTGAGCATTACTATGATCAAATCCTAAAAAGCATTATGGATGTTAAGATTAGTAGTATGCTAGTCACTATGCATATTATGTCAATCTTGTGTGATGCTGGTGAATTCTATGGCGAACGCAAGATGTACAAAGAATCAAATTCATTACTGCGTTATGCCTATAAGATCGGTACTGAGCAACACGCCATCTTCTATATGGCTCGGATCTTGCTTCGTCAAGGTATCAACGACATGGAACAAGCTAAGAAAAAAGAAATTACAAGCCAGCACCTACATGATGCCTGTGCTTTTGCCCGCATCAATCGCAATCGAATTACGCTAGAAAAAGCACGTAAACTGCTTAAACAAATAAATGCCTAAAAAATACCCGAGGAATTATTCCCCGGGTATTTTAATTATTATAAGACTTTATAATCAACAACTGGATTAGCAGGAGTGGTATTAAAGTCGTAAGTAGCTAACTTATCTAAGTCAGTATTACCATCGATAATTGTGGTTACACCTTGTGCAATCATCAAGTTCATTTCTTTTTCTTTATCTGGGCTATTGGTAAATGGTACCAAGATCACTGGCTTGTGCAATGCACGCATAAAGCCAATTTCAAAGGCACTACCATCATCAATATTGTCCATATCGTATAAAAAGACACCGCAAGATGCATTAATGATACCGGACAAATCGTTGTTATACGTAGCAAGACGCCAAGTCATGCTGCGAAGACCGTTAATTTGTGCTTCTGTTTCTTCAGGATCTACAAAGTTTTGATCAAATGGAAAATGAACTCTCACTACTGTAGGATTCTTTTCAAGAAGTGCGCGTGCTTTCTTAACGCGTGCACGTTGATCATCATTGTAAAAAGGCGTACCTAAATAAATAGTGGCGGTTGAAATTTGGTGTGTCATAAAGTCCTCCATAAATTTTTTGATTGATTTGGGTTAATTTTATCATGCATTTTTAGTAACTAAAAGCACAAATCCATGTGTTTTGTTTGGAAACGCTTTATAATAAAAAGGTAACTTATAAAAGGATAAAAACTTATGAATGGAGGCAATCAATTGTCTAGATATCAGTCAATTAATCCATACACTAATGAAGAATTTGCTAGTTATGATAATCCAACTAAAAAGCAAATCGAAGATTCCATCAACTTAGCCCACATGCTTTATAAAAAGTGGCGTCATGAAACTCCTGAAAGTCGTGCAACAATCTTGCATGATGTTGCAGACGCATTGCGCGAACATGAAGATGAATTAGCTAAGATGATGACTCTTGAAATGGGTAAACTTCTTAAGGAATCACGTGAAGAAGTTGAATTATGTGCTTCAATTTGTGATTACTATGCTAAAAATGGTCCAGAATTACTTAAGCCTACCCCATTAAAGTCTGACTTAGGTAATGCCTACTACTTGAAGCAATCAACTGGCGTTATTATGGCTTGTGAGCCATGGAACTTCCCACTCTACCAAGTAATTCGTGTATTTGCACCTAACTTTATTGTGGGTAACCCAGTTTTACTTAAACATGCACATAACGTTCCTGGCTCTGCCGCTTTGACAGCTAAGATCATTAAGCGTGCTGGTGCTCCTGAAGGCAGTTTGATCAACCTTTACCCAAGTTATGATCAATTAGCCGACATCATTGCCGACCCACGTATTCAAGGCGTTGCATTAACTGGTTCTGAACGTGGCGGTTCTGCTGTAGCTGAAGCTGCTGGTAAGAACCTTAAAAAGTCCACAATGGAGCTTGGTGGTAACGATGCATTCATCGTTTTAGATGATGCAGATCCACAATTGTTGCGTAACGTTTTAGGGGATGCAAGAACCTATAACGATGGTCAAGTATGTACTTCATCTAAGAGAATCATCGTTGAAAAATCACGTTACGATGAAGTTTTACATGAATTAAAGAATGTCTTTTCAAGCTTAAAGGCTGGTGACCCACTTGAAGAAGATACTACTTTGCCACCAATGAACTCTGAAAGAGCTAAGGAAAAGTTGGAAGCTCAAGTTAAGAAAGCAACCGATGCTGGAGCTAAGGTATTTTACCAATATCCTGAAATCGACTCTAAGGGTGCATTCTTTAGACCTATCATTTTAACTAACATTGATAAGGACAACCCAGTCTTCGATGAAGAATTATTCGGCCCTGTTGCAGAAGTCTTCGTTGTTGACGATGACGACGATGCAATTCAATTAGCTAACGACTCAAGCTATGGTTTGGGTTCATCAGTTATCAGCAGCGATATTGAACGTGCACAAAAAGTTGCCGCTCAAATTGAAACTGGAATGACCGTCATCAATGGTCGCTGGATTACTTCTGGTGAATTGCCATTTGGTGGTGTTAAGAAGTCCGGCTACGGTCGTGAACTTAGCGGTCTTGGTTTAATGGCATTTGTTAACGAACACTTAGTCATCGATGTTACTAAGAATAATAAATAATTGAGTATCAAAAAAATGCTGGTTTAAAAACCAGCATTTTTATTTTGGCTAATATTTGGATCTAATTTCTTCGTATATTAATTTAATCCATCAAATAGTCAGTGGGGATCTCCTCTTTGAAAGATAATAATTTTTGATACCAATAATATGAATCTTTTAAATATCTCTTATAAGTACCATTGCCTTCATCATCTAAGTCGACATAAATCAAACCATATCTTTTAGACATCTGCGTAGTAGATGCTGAGACCATATCGGTAGTTCCCCATATCATATAACCCATTAACTCTATTCCATCTTGTGATAAAGACTTCAGCATTTCATTAATATGTGCACGTAAATAATCAATACGATATTGATCATGAACTTTATGATCAGCAGTTAATTCATCTTTTGCACCTAACCCGTTTTCAACTATAAAAACGGGCTTTTGATAGCGATCATATAAGTTAATCAAAATAAGTCTTAAACCTATTGGATCAATTTGCCAACCCCATTCACTTGTTGGTAAATATTTATTGTAGACACCTGTTGTTCTATTGGCCTTAGTAATCTTCAACCCTTTAGTATCATAAGCTGTGCATACTGAAGAATAATATGAAAAGGCTACAAAATCGGCTGTATTTTCTTTAATAAGTTGTAAATCTTGAGGATCCTTTTTTATATGAATACCCATATCTTCTATTTGTTTCAAAAGAACTTTAGGATATTCTCCACGCAATTGGACATCACTAAAATTATAACTTTCTCTCATAATTTGCGTTGCTTTAAGCATATTGCGTGGATCACTATTATATGGATAAACCATAGTACTTGTAATCATACTGCCAACTTTTAGATCAGGATAATTTTCATGAATATATTTAGTAATTTTAGCAGCTGCAACAAATTGATGATGCATTGACTGATAGATAACTTCCTTAAAATTTTTACCTGGGAATCGATCTTTTATAAGTCCAGCTGAAGAATAGGGATGCCTAATAATACTGTCAATTTCATTTATCGGAATCCAATACTTAACTTTATCATGATAACGATCAATTACTAATTTTGAAAAACGAAGAAAATAATCAATTATCTTAGGGTCATACCAGGAATCATAATTAAGAACTAGATTTAGTGGCATTTCATAGTGAGAGAGAGTAACGACTGGTTGAATCCCTAACGCATTCATTTTAGCAAAAAGATGATCATAAAATTCCAATCCTTTTTGATTTGGTTCTACATCATCCCCATTTGGGAAAATTCGACTCCAAGCAATTGAAGTTCTCATTGAATTGATACCTGTTTTAGCCAACAATTCCAAATCAGATTGATAACGATGATAAAAATCTACACCGTGACGTTTTCCCCAAGCTTTACTACTTTTATCTTGCATGGCAACTTCCAACTCTTTAGTTGTCATATCATTTACTTTTTTATAATCGTTTAAATTTTGGTCAGGATTAAATCGTTCACAGTCAGCAATCGACATTCCTTTACCGTCTTCATTCCATGCTCCTTCTACTTGATTAGCCGAAGTAGCAACTCCCCATAAAAAATTACGTGGAACATGATATATAACCATACTCAACAACCTCTAAGCCAAAATCATTACATTATCTTTATTTGTAATCTCTTTAGTTTCATCTTTGTCTTTTAAGACAGTGAGTACTTCTAAGAAATCTTTAGGATTAGTTACAATCATAATGACAGTTGGATCATAGCCTGCTTTTTTAATTTCATCAATGTTAAAATCAAGTAATTCTTGGCCGGCTTTAACTTTATCTCCCTTTTTGACTAATTGATTAAATCCTTTACCCTTCATTTCAACTGTATCAATACCAACATGAATCAAAACATCGGCATCATTGTTTAAATGCAAACCAATAGCGTGATGAGTTTCGAATGTTGCAGTAACTACACCATCATCTGGAGCAAAAATTTTACCTTCACTTGGAATAACAGCAATACCTTTACCCATAACACCGCTAGCAAAAGTTGGATCATCAACTTTAGAAACATCTTCTAATTCACCTTTAGCAGGTGCATGTAATTCATGCTTTTCGTGATCTTTTTCAAAATTCTTCTTTTCTTCTTTTTTTGCGGCCTTAACTTCACTGGCATCTACAGGATCATCAAATCCGATCATCCAAGTAGCAATGAAAGTAGCAATACTTGCCACAATAATTACGATAATTGCTTGAACAACAAAGTTTTCAGTTTTTGAAACCCACATTGGCAAACTCAAAAAGGCTGGAGTTACATAAATGAAGGCCTTTAATTTCATGAAGCTAGCAACAATACCAGCAATTGCACCACCGATCATTGCGCCGTACATAGGCTTCTTTAATCTTAAGTTAACACCAAACAAAGCTGGTTCAGTAATACCACCAAGGTAGGCAGTTGCACTTGATGAAAGAGCTAAAGATTTTAATTTCTTGTTCTTTGTCTTTAAACCAACTGCAAGTGAAGCAGCAGCTTGAGACATGTTTGAACATAAAGCAACAACACGAATAATTGGGTCAAAGCCTTGTGTAGCAACTAATTGAATACTAATTGGTGATAAGGCTTTGTGAATACCAATAGAAACAAGCCAAGGATATAAAGCTGCCAAAATTGGAATAGCAATAATTCCTGCATTATGGTAAAGCCACATTGCAATGAATCCAATTCCTTGTGAAATCCAGTTAGAAATTGGCCCAATGACTAAGAATACTAATGGACCAGTAATTAACATGGTAAGCATTGGTTCCATGAAAACTTTAACCATTCCTGGTGTAATCTTTTTAACGAATTTATAAATGTATGACATAATCCATACAGAAAGAATTGCAGTGATTAAAGTAGACGAATATTGAACCAATGGAACTGGTAAACCTAAGAAATGGAAAGGCTTATTAGCAGTTACAATTTGTACCCAATTTGGGTGAACAGTCATTAAACCTATAAAAGCACCCAGCATTCTATCAGTATCAAATATTTTAGCTGCTGAGAACCCAACATAGGCTGGCATGAAGTAATATCCAGTATCAAATATTAAGTTTAATAATTGATATGTTTGACTCTTATCTGATAAAACATGACAAATAGTTAAAATTAAGAGTAAAACTTTACCCATACCGGCACCAGCCAATAATGGAATGGCAGGTGCAATGGAACCGGTAATGGCACCAATAATGGTATCAAACAAGTTCTGCTTCTTTTTTGGTTTGTTATCACCATTATTATCGCTATTATCAATATGAATCATCTTAATCAAATCATCATATACATCTTCAACGGTGTTACCAATAACTAATTGATATTGACCACCTTTTTTTACAACTTGTAAAACACCATCAATTGCTTCAGCTTTTTGATCGTCTGCTTTACTCTCATCCTTTAAGACGAATCTCAATCTAGTTGAACAGTGAACAACTGATTGAATATTCTCTTCTCCACCTATAGCTTCCAGGATTTCCTGGTTCATCTTCTCGTATTTCATTTTCTTCCCCTCAAATCAGAAGTGATCTTATTAATATGGATCGCTAGATACATTATTTCTTCATTAGTTAAATCGTAATTATATTTCTCAGCAATATAATCTTTTATTTTAAGTGAGCACTTATAGGCATCAATATCACTAGCTTTGATAACTTTTAAAATTTCATCGCTTAGGTCACCTAATCCGCGTTCTCCTTTTCGATACATCATGTATTTCCAGAAGAACTTAAGGTGTAAAGCAAAACGATTATAGGCTACTGTTTGATAATCAATATCTATTTTGAAATAGTAGCGAACAATCTTTGTAACTTCTTTAATAAAATCAATCGACTTCTTAAAATCATCGATGTTGTTTCCTAATTCACCACTAATAATATGAACTGCAATAAAGCCAGCCTCATCTTCTGGAAATTGTAAATCAAACTGCTTATTTAATAATTTGAGTGCCCAAATACCATATTGATATTCTTTTGGATAATAATTTTGAATTTTCCAAAGAAAATTATTACTGAGATATAATCCCTTCTTTCCACGTTCTACACTTGTTGCCAAGTGATCGGTCAACGTAATATAAACACTATCTGCTAGATCAATGTTTTCCTCTCTTTTTAAACGATCAACAATTTTTTCTGAGATTTGAAAAAAGATTGGATCAGTTTCATGAATTGTTTTTAACAAGATGTTACGTTGATTGTCATCAAAAGGAGTGAATACCTTATATATTTTTGTTTTATCAACTTCATCACCAACTTTTTTAGCAAAGGCAATTCCTTTTCCAAGAACTACAACTTCTTCACCGTCTTCATTGGTGGTAACTATTGCGCCATTATTAAGAATTTGTTTAATACGCAAAGTATCCATCCTCCTTTGTAAAGAAAAAGGGCCCACTTATCCCCTCATTGGGATAAGTGAGCCTGCGCCGATATCGGCTAACAATTTCACTTAATTTTCACTTGTCATATATATGATATCGCTTTCATATGAGAAATGCAATAAAAAAAGTCGTAAAAGTTTAACACTTTTACGACTCAGTATCATACAGCATTGTTTTGACTAATTTTGACGTTTAAAAATATTAAATCCTGAAAGGCCTGTAGTTAATACACTAGCCAGTAGTAAGAAGTATGCTGAAGTACCAATTGATACAGCATAAGAAATTAATTGACTGGTGATCTGTGCCAAAACACCAGTTGAAGCACGTACCGAACTAGACATCTTGTAGACAATGTAGATTAAGAACACTGTTTCAATTAACGACAAGATGAAGGACAAAATTTGACTGCCCTTCGTATTCTTTAAGATGTTGTAGATAATAAAAATTGGGAATAAGAGCAACAATAGCCAAACGATATATAAAATTAAAGCTTCAAATGAATTTGAACCAGATGATAGAAGTCTCCCTGCCAAGCTGAAGATCACGTTAGAAATAGACATTTTTTGCGTGTAGCTTACAGCTGAAACTGAAGCACCAGAATCCGTAAACAAGACAATCAAACTAATCAATGCCGTCATAATAACTGACAATTGGACGTAACTATAACGGTGTTTACGCTGCTTCTGAATTTCTTTTACCTGATTTTCTACTCTAGGGTGCTTTTGCGCAAATTCTTTTCCGCGTGTTTTCACCTTATCGCCATGTTCATCAACACGGTTAAACACGTTTGAGCCCACTTGATTAATCTTTTCGGTTAACCGCTTATCAACCGTGTATTGTTCGATCTTTTCTTTGCGGTCGCACACGATAAAGAGCCAAACCATTAATGCAAAAAAGCCGACCCAGCCTAGCGCTCTAGAAAAGCTCATTACAATTAACAAAAAGATGCCAAGTAAAAATACAAGTGTCGCGTTCTTTCTTACCCAAGCAATCATTCTTTGCACAGTGGAATTTTGCTTATCTGGGTAAAACTCTTCTCGATATGCAGCACGACTAGCGATCTTTTCGCCTTCATCTGGCTGTTCATATTTAGCCTGCTTGTGTTGATCTGTAAAAAAATCATCACGATATTTTTTCAGATTAAAGCCACAATTTGGACAGACATCATCGGATGGATCAATTGCCTGACCGCAGTTTGGACATGTAGTCATATTTAAAAGTCCCTTCTTTTTTAAAAACTATTATACCATGCTTATACAAGGCAAATAATTACCCAGGTAATAGTTTTAACTATCTTGCACATAATTAGTCAATTAATTAAAAAATCTTCTGAGAACGCAAAAAAAGCAGTCCTACGTCATAATAGGACTGCTTTTCATATTGCTAATTATTAATTTTTAGCTTTATTTCTCTTAAAGTACTTACCGAAGTCAACACCTTCATAAGTTAACTTAACTGCAGCTGATAAGGTAATTGGCAAAATGAATACCAAGATTAACAAACCAACGTCCACAGTCAAGGCAACTTCGATCAAGGTTGGAATGCCTGATGGAATGAGGGCTGCGAAAGTACCACCTAAGATAATTGCGGCTGAGATAACAACCGTACCGATGATTGCACATGCCTTCAAGATTCTTGAACTTGGAGTAGTGTAACCTTCAGTCTTAAGCTCGTTGTAACGAGTCATAAGGAAGATACTGTAGTCAACACCTAAAGCAATCAACATGATAAAGCTGAAGAATGGTGTGTTCCAAGTAAGCATGCTTCTGCCAAGAACTGCCTTAACAATCCATTGGTTGATTGAAAGTGAGCAGAGGTAAGCGATAAGCAAACTACCAAGAATGTAAACAGGTTGAAGAAGTGAACGAGTTACGAACATCAAGGCAATACCGATACCAATTAACATGATTGCGGCGGTTCTAATGAAGTCACCACTAGCAGTTGACTTAGTATCCTTGATCTTTGAACTTTGACCACCCATAGCTACCTTAGCATTCTTCAATGCAGTACCTTGGAAGGTCTTCTTAGCCATTGCACTTAATTCTTGTGATTCGTCAGTAGCTTCGGTTGCACTTGGGTTTGAGTTGAAGACAACGATAATTTGAGCTGACTTCTTGTCTGGGCTGAGGTAAACATCCATTGACTTCTTGAACATTTCGTTCTTCAAGAATTCCTTTGGAATGTAGAAGGTATCTGCAGCTGCAGATGAACCTAAGCCCTTAAGGTAAGTTTCACCTTGACCCAAACCACTGTTGACAGTGTCAATACCAGTAGTAAGTTGTGGAACCTTAGAAGCTAACTTGCCTGCACCTTCGCTAAGTTGACCAGCACCGCTGTTTAATTGGCCGATGCCTGAAATAAGTTGTGGAGCTTGGCTAGCTAATTGACCAACACCGCTGTTAAGTTGACCGGCACCGTTTGCCAATGTTCCAAGACCAGTGTTAAGTTGACCGGCACCATTTGCAAGAGTACCAAGACCGTTGTTCAAGCTGCCTGCACCATTTGCAAGAGTACCAAGGCCACTTTGAAGTTGGCCGGCACCACTATCAAGTTGACCGGCACCTGAGCTAAGACGACCGGCACCAGCACTTAAAGTACCAAGACCTGAGTTAAGACGACCAGCACCACTGTTAATTGCTGCGGCACCTGAGTTAAGTCTTTGAGCACCAGCAACACCTTGGCTAGCAGCTGATTGAACTTGGCTTAAGCCTGAGCTTAATTGGTTCAAAGCAGTTGCGGCACCTGGAAGGGCTTTGTTTGAAGCTTGAGCCAAAGTATTAACTTGAGTTCTTAAAGTTTGAAGTTGAGCTAAAGTATTGCTTTGGTTCATTGCAGCCATTGAGCTTTGAAGACCTTGAGCTGCACTAGTTGCTCTGCTAATAGCACTTTGCATTTGACTAGCTTGACCGCTTTGACTGTTGCCAGAAATTGCTGATTGTACAGCTGAAGTTGCTGCTGCAATAGCTGCACTCTTTTCTTCAGCATTCAATTGCTTATTGTTATTAATTGATTCTGAAATACTTGATGCAATAGTTGAAGCACTTGCACTGCTTGCAGAACTACCAGCTGAAGCATATTTGCTCAATTCTTCCAAACTGCTGGTAAGTTCATTAACTTGACTTTGAACTTTACTCAAACTTGCAGTAGCTGCTGAAGTATCAACACTACCACCTAAAGCTGAATTCAATTGTTGAATACCGTTATTAATTTGTGGCAAAGCAGTTTGCAATGCAGCAAGTTGTTGTCTGTTAGAACCATTCAATTGAGTTGAAAGTTGTGAACTCAATTGTTGTAATTGGTTAACCATTTGTTGGGTACCGTTTTGAAGGCTTTGAGTACCACTTTGCAAGCTTTGTGCACCGTTTTGCAAACGATTTGCACCACTTTGCAAGCTGCTTGCACCAGTAACCAAAGCATGAGTACCACTAGCTAAACGGCCAGCACCAGTTTGAAGACGAACAGCACCGCTTTGAAGTTGGCTTGAACCACTTTGAAGACGGCCTACACCACTAACTAATTGACTTGAACCGTTTTGTAAACGTGTAGCACCACTTTGGAGTTGCTCAGCACCACTTTGCAAACGACTAGTACCGCCAACTAATTGTTGTGCGCCACTTTGAAGACGACCTGTACCGTCTTGAAGTTGATCAGCACCGTCCTTTAAGCTGTTAGCACCGTTTGCCACTTTATTAGCACCCTTGCTTAACTTGCCTAAACCTGTACGGGCTTGATCAACCCCATCATTAACAGTGTTCAATTGATTGTTTACATAAAGCATATCAATTGGTTCACCGTAAGGCTGAGTTACAGATGTTGCAAATGAAACATCCTTTGAATTTTGAAGTTGTCTGGTCAATTGATCAATCAACTTCAAGTTTTCTTCATTATCTAATCTATGTTTACTTTGAATGTATAAGTATGATGGCTCAGCCATACCCTTTGAGAAGTGTTTTTGAACTACCAATAAACCTTGCTTAGAAGGAACTGAGTCAGCAATTTCATCAGTGTCGTCGTAGTTCAAGTGGCCTGAGTACATCAGCATGAATGGAACTGTCACAACTGCTAGAACAACCAAGTAAATAATTGGGTGTTTCAAAGTTGAAGCAGAAATTCCGTGCCAAAGCTTGTTGTCGCTTTCGCCAGTGAACTTCTTAACAGGCCAGAACATGTTCTTACCAAGAACAGCCATGAAGAATGGGTTGAGTGTTAAAAGCACTACCAAAAGTACGGCAACACCAACAGCAACACCAACAGCTGATTGGTAAATAGAGAACTTAGCTAAACTTAATGCAGTAAAACCGATTAAGATGGATGAACCTGAGTAAAGAATGGTCTTAGCGTTACGAAGTGAATCATGCATCGCTTCGTATTTATCCATCCCTTTCCCTAGATCCTCTTTAAACTTGTCATACAGCAGGATGTTGTAGTCGGTACCGATACCAAACAATACGATAACCATGAACACCTGAGTAAAGTTTGAGAATGGGAAATTAGCATGTTCTACTAAATTAGTAACAATTGAGAAGGAAGTAAGGAATGATACACCAACAGTCAATAATGAGATTAATGGCACAATTGGTGATCTAAATACAATGATTAAGACGATGAAGATGAAGACAACAGTAATTGCTTCAGTCTTCTTAATTCCTTCCTGAATTGAAGCAGAGAAGTCATGTTGCAAAACATCGGCACCAGTTACATAAGTGCGAAGGCCTTGCGTTTTAACATCCCTATTCATTTGATCATAAACTTGTTGAATCGTACGATTCTTCTTGGAAACGTTAAATTGTGCTACCCAAGTCGTACCATCCTTTGATTGAAGCTTTTTTCTAGTAGCGATATTGGAATCAGGAAGCAGCGAGTCCTTAATTCCGTACTTGCTTTTATCATTAGTGAACTTATCAAGCGTATTGTTGATAGCTGTCTTATCAGCATCAGTCAGCTTGCCATGTTCTTTGTTAAAAACAAGTGCTACTTCATACGTGTTTTTCTTCTTTGCACCCCAGTTGTTTTCAATTGATTGTGCCACGTTGCTTTGAACATTGCTTGGTAAAGTAATGTTTGAGTGAGCGTTAGTCAACTCAGTGATATTAGGCAAAGCAACAACGGAAATAATCAATATCAAAACCCATGCAATTAAAGAAAAAACATGGTTTTTCAGAAATTTCTGCACTTTCCTATTTCCTCCCTAGTTCTTGTAAATCAGGCTCTGGTTCTACAAGACGCAGAATCATCTCGTGATAATTACGATTAGATTCCTCTTCAGTCTCTTGAGTAAAAGATGAAGAATTATCTAAAAACACATAACCCAATACAGCGCCAATTAAAGCATGAAATGAAATGACACTTTCTTTTCTAAAATTAAGCCGTTCACCTAATTTAATCAAATTAAGAATCTCTTGATTGATTGCTGCATCTGTTGGATATTCATTCAAGTGATACAGGATACTGTGCAAAGCCACATTACTAAGCAAAAAGTTGCGCACAACATCGGCAAACTTAAGCAAAGCTTCTTGACCAGACAAGCCAATCAAATCGTCCATTAATTTGTGACGCAAAATCTTGATCTGTCTTGCACCGACTAAAGATAGCAATTGCTTTCTCCCTGAAACATAGTGGTAAAGCGATTGCGAGCGAACATTTAACGCCTTAGCCAAAGCTGGCATCGTCGTTTCATCTAGGCCCTTTTTGCAAATCAGTTCAGTTGCTTGATCAATGATTTTATCCAAATCAAGGTTTCTTTTCTGTGCCATTCTCATCCCTCCTTCTCCTAGCATAATAAATAATATATCACTACAATGTGAAGAATACAATCTACACAGTGTAAATAATTTTGATTTTTTACAAAAAAATAATGAGGTATTTTAACCTCTGAAGTGGGACCTAAAAAGTAGACATTTTAAAACATAGGATTAATAGAGGCTTGATTCCGATATTCTTTCGGAGTTAAGCCTTTTAATCTGCTCTTTATCCTTTCTTCGTTATAGTATTTGATATATTCCTCTATAGCTTGAGC
>NZ_CABUIW010000049.1 GCF_902491705.1 uncultured Lactobacillus sp.
TAGTGAATCGACTATCCCGTCGGATAATCAATTCACTATTAAGCTTAGAATGTTTCGTTTGTTAGCAGACCCACCAGGTATTGCTTTGGGTTCTTTGGCTATCTCTTTATTCAGCTCTTCAATTTTATCTTCAGTTTGCTGGGCTAATTTCTCTAGGTCTTGACTTGTCTGAGCTTCATCGTTTGCCATTTGCTTGACTACTTCTTGTTCAACTAATTCTTCATATAATTTGGCCGCATTTTTCTTTAGCTTGGCCCAGTTTTTCTCGTCGGTTTTACGCCAAACAAAAGTATAGCGATTAGCGTCAGCTTCAATCTTTGTACCATCAATGAACAAAGAATCAGCGCGAATTAGGCCTTCATCAGCCATCATATTGGTAAAGTGAATGAAGCACTTTTTAATTAAATTGTTGGCATGCTTGCTGGATCTAAAATTATTCAAAGTATGATATGAGATCTTTTGTCCATCAGCCATAATCATCATTGGAAGATTTTCTTCAAGCATTCTTTCAATCTTTCTCCCAGAAAAGACTTTTCTAGAATAGGCAAAAAGAAAGATCTTTAGCAGTAAGGCAGGATGATATGCAGGTCTGCCGACTGTAGAATTTCTATCGATTAGTTCATTTTCAGGAATAGAATCCACAAAAGAACTAATTACAGAAGCAATATGATTTTTAGGAAGCGAGAAATCTAAAGTAAGTGATAAACTGGTTTGACCTGTGGTATAATTTTGATACATGAAAAGCGTCCTCTTTCTTTTTTGTTTTGTGGTGATTCAATAATATCAAGGAAGACGCTGGAAGTATACAAAAAGAACGATGAAATTCTGAATGAACTTCATCGTTCTTTTTTTGGTCTAAGGAATTAGTTTTTTCCCAGACACTTTTTGTACTCAAAAATTAAAACTCTAAGAACTGGTAAAAATAATTGATCGCATTGCTATTCTCTGCGATACTTATATATTGGAATAATGGTTTATGACAAGGATTAATTAAAAAAGCATACACCAAATGGACTAAAATGAATCATTTTGAAACCGCATTTGTGACATGTTATTATTAATTTAACTTGCAAATAAATCTTAAATATGAGGAGAAGCAATGAAAAAGCATTCCATAGGAAAATTAATCATACTTTTGTTGTTGACATTGGTTGCAACAACCGCTTGTGCTAACAATGGCTCAAAAATTACTATTGTTGGTTCAAGTGCCATGCAACTTTTAGCCGAACAAGCAGGCAATGATTATCGCTTAAGCCATTCTAGTAGCAACATTGTTGTTCAAGGTGGTGGTTCTGGTACTGGACTTAGTCAAGTTCAAGCTGGAGCAGTGCAAATCGGGACTTCTGATGTGTTTGCGGAAACTCAAAAAGGCATTCAAGCAAATAAACTAAAAGATTATAAAATAGCCGTAGTTGGCATTGTGCCTATTGTTAACAAAGGTGTTGGCGTAAAAGACGTTACTGCCAATGAACTAGCCAAGATTTTTACAGGGAAGATTACCAATTGGAAACAACTTGGCGGTAAAAACGAAGCAATCACTGTAATTAATCGTTCAAAAGGTAGTGGTACTAGAAGTACTTTTGAAGATATAATTTTGCGGGGACAAAAGCCAATTAAGTCTCAAGAACAGGACTCAAACGGTACAGTAAAGAAGATTGTTAATAGTACTCCAGGGACAATTAGTTATTTGTCATTCCCATATGCACATGATACTAATATTCAAAAATTGAGTATTGATCATGTTAAGCCAACTAACCAAAACATTACTACAAATAAGTGGAAACTTTGGTCATATGAGCATATGTACACTAAAGGTAAGCCAAATAAGCAAACTAAGGACTTTATTGATTATATGCTAGGCAAAAAGGTACAGAAAGATCTTGTACCTAAGATTGGTTATTTGAGTATTAATGATATGAAAGTTACTCGTAATAGTAAAAATCAAGTTACGCAAATAGGAAAGTAGTTTATGGAAAACAAAGAAGATTTAAAAAAGGTTGTTGATCAGGCGATTGCCGAGCAACAAGTTCCCCATGTTAAATTAAACAAGATGGGACCGAGTAGTGTTGACGTTGATAAGTTAACCAAGCCTTCTAAAGAAACGCACCAAGAATACTGGGGCAAGGGATTAACATATTTTGCTATCGGTTTAATCATTGTTTTAGTAGTTTCTATTATTGGTTTTGTGGGCTACCATGGTTTAGCCACTTTTGTAAGCGATCATGTTAATGTCTTTCATTTCTTAACCTCAACGGATTGGGATCCAGGTGAAGGCAAGAACCATGTTGGTGCTGCGGTAATGATCGTTACTTCATTTGCAGTGACGCTTTTAGCAGCATTAATTGCTACACCATTTGCTATTGCCATTGCTCTTTTCATGACGGAATATTCTTCCAAAAAAGGTGCTAATTTCTTACAATCAGTCACTGAACTTCTTGTAGGTATTCCATCGGTAGTTTATGGTTTCTTGGGATTAACAATTATCGTTCCTGTAATTAGAAACTTGTTTGGTGGAACCGGTTTTGGTATTTTGGCGGCTACGCTAGTCTTATTCGTAATGGTTTTACCAACGATTACTTCATTAACAGTAGATAGTTTAAAGGCTGTACCAAGTCATTTTAGAAAAGCTTCAATGGCACTTGGTGCAACTCACTGGCAAACTATCTATCATGTTGTTTTGCGAGTAGCAACTCCTAGAATTTTGACTGCTGTGATCTTTGGTATGGCTCGTGCCTTTGGTGAAGCCTTAGCCGTACAAATGGTAATTGGTAACGCAGTTTTGATGCCATACAATTTGATCAGTCCATCCGCAACTTTAACAAGTCAATTAACTAGTCAAATGGGTAATACAGTTATGGGTACTTTACCTAACAATGCATTATGGTCATTGGCATTGCTTCTTTTGATCATGTCTTTAGTCTTTAACTTCTTAGTTAAATTAGTAGGAAAGAGAGGTCAAAAGTAGAACGGACGCAAAAAAGAGAGATAAATTGGCAACGGTTATTATCTATATTTTAGTTGGTATCGTTGTCTTGATTTTGGCCGGCATTTTAGGCAATATCTTGATTACTGGTATTCCTCACTTATCATGGCATTTCTTGACCTCCGAGGCTTCATCATACCAAGCTGGCGGTGGGGTTAGAGATCAATTATTCAACTCACTATATTTGTTGATCTTAACTACAATTATTTCTTTGCCAATTGCCTTAGGAGCTGCCATTTACTTAGCTGAATATGCTAAAGATAACTGGGTAACCAATTTGATTAGAACTACTATTCAAATTTTGAGTTCATTACCATCAATTGTTGTTGGTTTGTTTGGCTATTTGCTTTTCGTAGTTCAATTTGGCTTTGGCTTTTCAATTATTTCTGGGGCACTTGCTTTAACATTCTTCAATTTACCAATTTTAACCAGTAACATTGAAGAAGCTATTAAAGGCGTGCCACAAGATCAACGTGAAGCAGGTCTTGCTTTAGGCTTATCTAATTGGAAAACAATCCGCGGAATCGTCTTACCCGCAGCTTTGCCAGGTATTTTGACCGGTATTATTTTAAGTGCAGGTAGAATTTTTGGTGAAGCAGCCGCCTTGATCTATACAGCTGGTCAAAGTGGTTCTACTGTAAACTACGCTGATTGGAATCCATTTAGTCCAACGAGTCCATTAAATGTAATGCGTCCAGCAGAAACTCTTGCTGTGCATATTTGGAAGGTGAATACAGAAGGTATTATTCCAGATGCTACAATTGTTTCAGCTGCTACATCAGCATTATTGGTTATTGTCGTAATTGTATTTAATTTAGGTGCACGATACTTGGGTAACAAATTGTACCGCAAGTTAACCGCGGCTAAATAAGGTGATGTAATGCAAGATTTAGAACAAAGCTATGTAAAGACTTTTGCTAAGGATGATTTGGAATTATCTACTAAAGACTTAAGTGTTCTATACGGTGGAAAAGTCCAAAAATTATTTGACGCTAGTCTACAATTTAAGAAAAATACAATCACAGCTTTAATTGGTGCATCCGGATCAGGTAAGTCTACCTTTTTGCGGTCACTCAATCGAATGAACGACCGAGTAGCAACAGTAAATGGAGAGATCTGGTTCCACGGTCTAGATGTGAATAAGCCTAATATCAATGTTTATGAATTAAGAAAAAACATTGGAATGGTATTCCAGCGACCTAATCCATTTCCTAAGTCAATTAGAGAAAATATTGTCTATGCTTTAAAAGCTGATGGACAAAATGACAAACAAGAATTGGATAAAATAATAGAAGAAAGTTTGCGTGCAGCTGCGTTATGGGATGAAGTAAAAGATAAGCTTGATAAGAGTGCATTAGCACTTTCAGGTGGACAACAACAACGCTTGTGTATTGCACGTGCATTAGCTGTTAAACCAGAAATTTTACTCTTGGATGAACCGGCTAGTGCCTTAGATCCAGTATCTACTTCTAAACTAGAAGACACGCTAAAGCAGCTTAGAAGCAAGTACACCATGATTATGGTTACGCACAATATGCAGCAAGCATCAAGAATTAGTGACTATACTGCATTTTTCCATTTAGGTCATGTGATTGAATATAATACAACTGCAGAAATCTTTACTAATCCTAAAGGAAAGATTACTGAAGATTATATTCAGGGAAGTTTTGGTTAAAATGACAACAATTATTTCAGCAAAAGATGTACATCTAAAATATGGTGACTATGAAGCCCTTCATGGCATTAGTCTTGATTTTCATGAAAAAGAATTAACTGCATTAATTGGTCCGTCAGGATGTGGTAAATCTACTTTCTTACGTTGCCTTAATCGAATGAATGATGATATTGAAAATATTAATATCACCGGTGAAATTAAGTTTGAGGGCAAGGACATCTATAGTCCTAAGATGGATTTGGTAGAATTACGTAAAAATGTTGGGATGGTATTCCAACAGCCAACTCCATTCCCATTTTCAGTTTATGATAATGTGGCGTATGGTTTAAAAATTGCTGGCGTAAAGGATAAGCAATTGATCGACCAACGCGTTGAAGAAAGTTTAAAGCAAGCTGCAATTTGGAAAGAAACTAAGGACAATTTAAACCGTAATGCTCAAGCTTTTTCAGGTGGACAGCAGCAGAGAATTTGTATTGCGCGTGCACTGGCTATTAGACCTAAAGTAGTTTTACTTGATGAACCTACAAGTGCTTTAGACCCAATTTCAAGTAGTGAAATTGAAGAGACTTTGATGGAATTAAAACATCAATATACTTTTATTATGGTTACGCACAACCTGCAACAAGCTGGTCGAATTTCCGATCAAACAGCCTTTTTGATGAATGGTGACTTAATCGAGGCTGGAAAAACTGAAAAAATGTTTATTGCACCTAAGAAGCAAATTACGAGTGATTACCTTAACGGTCGTTTTGGTTAAATTTTGAGGTATAAAGATGCACGAAATATTTTTAGACGAATTAAAAAAGTTAAACACACAATTTATGGAAATGGGTGTTTTTGTCAACGATCAAATTGATCAAGCTACACGCGCATTTGTTGATCATGATAAAAAGACTGCTCAATCAATGATTGATAATGAAGAAAAGATTCCTACTGAATCAATTGATATTCAAAAAAAGGCCTTAAAATTAATGGCTTTACAACAACCAGTAGCTACTGACTTTAGAGTGGTTATTAGTATTTTGAAGGCTACAACTGACTTGGAAAGAATTGGTGAAAATGCCATGAGTATTGCTCTTGAAACTATTCGTGTAAAGGGTAATCCACGTATTCCTGAAGTTGAAGAAATTATCTCAAATATGACACATAATGTTCGCCATATGTTGATTCAAATTTTGACAGCTTATGTCCAAGACGATGGAAAGATGGCTAAAGACGTAGCTGATCGTGACGGAATTATTGATCACGATTATGTACGTGCTAGAAAATTAATCGTTGATGGAATCGAAGACGATCCAACTAAAGCCGCTGCATCTTCAAGTTATTTTATGGTTATTCGTTTGCTTGAAAGAATTGGTGACCATATTGTGAACTTGGCAATGTGGGTTATTTATAAAACTACTGGAAAGCTTGAAGAATTAAGCAATCCTACTGAATTTGAAACTAAATAATAAAATTAAAAGCATTCACAAACAAGTGAATGCTTTTTGTTTAGTTATGCTAAAAAAATAGAATAATTAATGTTATTATATAGTAAAAGGTATTAAGAATAAGAAATTATGAAAAGCAGATTGAGGATACAGATTTGACTGATAAAAGAAATTTAATGACGGTTGTAAAACGAATCGCCTTTACGCTTTTAATTATTTTAATTTATGTAATGGGGACGTATATTCCCGTACCTTTTGCGGATATAACCGCTAGATACGAGCAAATCCTAAATAGTAGCTCCTTATCAATAATGGGGATTATGAGTGGGGCTAGTCTAACGAGGCTATCAATCTTTTCTCTTGGGATTAACCCATTCATGATTGTTATGTTGATAATGCAGCTTTTGATGTTTACTAAAATCTTTGGGGTAGATGCATTATCCGTAGAACAAGTGCAAAATCTCCAGCAATTTTTGATTTTGATTTTAACTGTAGTACAGGCTGTATTGTTCACCTACAGTATGATTCCAGAGAGAAATTTAAAAAGAGACTTAACCGTAATTTTGATACTGACGGCAGGAAGTCTGATAGTTGTCTGGTTTACCTTTATCAATACTAAGTATGGTATTGGCGGGGGGATGCCGATTATTTTGGTGAATATCATTTCATCAATAATTCCAACTATCTTTAGAACAATGCATGACTTAAGAACATTGCATAATTTCTACTGGCTCTTGCTTGTATTAGTCTTAATCATTTTAGTTTCAATCTTCTTCTGGGTAGCCTTTATTCATGCTTACTATCCATTGAAAGTAATCAACACATCCTTGCCAAGTTATGAACCTGAAGTAACTTTCCCAATTGGATTAAATATGGGTGCGATGATGACATATATGACAGGGATGGCCTTATTAATGATTCCAACAATGTTAAGACCATTTTTCCCACCTGATTCAATTATTAATCAAACATCATTCCAAGCAATTTTTACAGCTGTTTTAACTTTCTTGCTATTCTATTTCTTTACTTTTATGCAATTCCCACCTAAGGATCAAGCTAAAAACTTTAGAAATGATCACAGTTATATTCCTAATGTTCGTCCAGGAAGACCTACGCAAGTTTATTTAAGAAAATTATTAGTAGTTATCGCATTCCCTGGTGCAGTTTTAACTGCTATTCAATTAACGTTAGGATTATTTGGAGCTAGTTTATTTGGAAAATATGCAGGCTTAGCCATTATCCCAATGAACGCTGTTATGTTAGCAATGTTCATCAGCGGGATGAAGGATCAGATTATGACTTTGCTTTATCCATATGAATATGACCGTTATATGAAAGAGATATAGAAAATGGAATATTTTGTACCTGCCTGGCATGGTAAATTAATGGACTGGGCTTATAATGTCCCACACATTCAATTTTATGATGCAATAAACCAGATGCGTGTTTTACAAGATAATGGTAAAAAAATCGGTATGATAATTCCGAATTATCAACCTCAACTAAGTTCTAAGTTGAATCAATTGGTTTTTAATCCTGATTATCAATTTTCTATCTATGACTATTTACAAGGAATTGATCAAACAAGTAATCAGGTTTTAGATTACACGGATTTTAATTGGCCTGAAGATGCGTATTTTGACTTTACGCCATTTAGAATTATGGTGATGGCTAAAAATCGCTTGTATGCACAAATCACCTTCGATAATGATGGAAAGATTTTATCAGTAATTTATTTTGATGAAAATAAACAACCAAAACATACTTTAACCATTGATAGTCGTGGATTTGTTTCTTCTGAAGAATCAAATGATGAAATTACTTATTTTGATCAAATTGGGCACTGGCGTTTCAAATATAATAGACAAACTGATCAAGTTGATTTGAATCCACTTTTTAACCCATGCAAGCAAGATCATTATTTGCATTTAAGTGATTTAATAAGTGAGGTTTTCAATAGCCAAGTATTACCTAAGATCAAACCAGAAGATTATTTGATTGCTAGTTTAGATGATCAATCTGTTTTACCGGTTAAAGTTTTTGAACAATTACCAACTATCTTTTCTGCTAGTCGGTGGAATAAATATACGCACAGTTTACTTGAAGTAGAAGGTGGCCGATTGATTGCGGATTCGCAGGCAACTGCAGATCGAGTAGTAGGTCTAGTAGATGATCGTTTTGATATTACAATCATGCCACCTTTCCAAACACAATTTAAGTTAGGACACAGTCAGAGATCTAAGCGACAAATAATTGGCGTTTTTGCGGAATACATGTCTTATAAAGAATTAAAAGAAATAACCGATATGTTGTATCAGAGACTGATGAGCAATCCAACTGGTGAAGGTGTTAAATTCTTAACTTACTCATCTGATCAAGATCATTTAGTTGATCAAGTAATTGAAGAATTAAAAACTGAGCGTAACGGCGAATTTACGATGGGTAAAAATAAAGAAGACCCTGATGAAGTTAAGCTAGAAAGTGAAAAGAAGCTGCCTCACTTGTCAATTAAAAAAGAACGTTTGACTAGTACCGCTGAAGTAATGAGAGCTTTAGACAAGATTAGAATTCTTATTTCTTGGAATGACGGCGACGTCTTTTTGGAAATGGCCGCAATTAGTGTGGGAATTCCGCAACTTCAAAATTACGAAACTACAACAGTTATCGATGGAAAAAATGGCTGGAATTGTTCTGATCTCCATGAGTTAAATGAAGGCTTGTCATATTTCCTCAATAATCTTTCAAATTGGAACCGAGCACTTGTATATAACGTTAGAACTTTAAACCAATACTCAGAAGACAACTTAATGAAAGAATGGCAAAAGATATTTAGAGATGAAGATGAGGCATAATGATAAAGATTTTGCAATTAGGCAATGATGATTGGTCGAAACGCTACAGAATTCCGGCTGATTATCGTTGGCACTTTAACGATTTTCCAGAAAAAGATTATGATTCGGAAAAAGCAAAAACTAAAAAGAAGAAGCGTAAGGGCTACGATGTTGTTCTAGTAACTGATGGAGCCAAGTTAGATACGGCATATTGGGAAAAGTTAACTTGGATGGTCGATCCATATCACGTGATCTATATGCCAGACGTTGATAAAACGTTAAATAATGCAGGAAGAGAATTTTTAAAACGTTCTGCCGCTGAAAAAATGATGGAAGACCCCCAAGTAGTAATTGACCACTTAGAATCACGTTACTTCTTTGGTCAATCTGGGGTCAGAATGTTTCCTACAAATATCTTTTTTAATGATGAAAAAGTTAGTGAATATGAGGTCTTAGATTCATGTAACGTAAAAGTTAAGGTTAATACTCATGATCAATGGGTAAATATCGGTAGTTACCGCAATAGCTTATATATTGATCCCAAGAGATTGATCAAACTTTGGCTTACTTATCGTGAATTTAATGTTCAAGTTAGATTACGAGTTTTCATTCAGCCTGCAGGAACTGATGGCGATCCTGACGATAATAAGGTTTTAACGATTGATTCTAGATCAGAAAAAGAATTGTATTTGCCAATTGAAGCTAGTGATCAAGCTAGATATGCCTGCGTTACCATTGAGGTTAAAGGCGATGGCGATTTAATAATTGGTCTTCTTCACTCACGTTGGGGACGTGAAGGCCGTGGCGAGTTTATCGCTGGTGGTAAACGAATCATTAATATGGAAAAAAGGGAAGACATTGCATATTTCTTCAGTCCTGGTGATTTGAAACCACCTTTGACAGTCTATTTCTCTGGTGCCAGAATTTCCGCTGGGTTTGAAGCCTTTCCATTGTTTAGAAAATTAAAGACGCCAACTTTGCTTTTTACTGATGTTCGTTTGTCACTGGGACAATTTTATACAGATGATGACGACACGATGGAACAAAAGATTATCGAAGTCATTAAAGAAACTTTGAAAAAGCTGGGCTTTACTAATCGACAATTGATTATGAATGGTACTTCCATGGGGTCATATGCTTCTCTTCTGTATGGCGGCAAACTTGGAGCTTATATGATTAATGTTACTAAGCCTTTGGCTAATTTAGGTTATATTGCTCGCAGAGGTCGCCTTCAAAGACCAGATGATTTTGAAGCTATTTACGATATTGATAATCAATTGGTACTTAAGCTTGATGATAAACATCTTCGTGAATTAGACCAACGTTTTTGGGAGAAGTTTGATAAGTTAGATTTATCCAATACTCGTTTGTTTGTTGGTTATATGAAAAATGATGACTTCGATAATACGACCATGGGACGTTTGAAAGAATCGCCGGCAACTAAAAAGGCACTGCAGTTTACTTATAAAGGCTTTCCAGGACGACACAATGATAATAGAACAATTATGTTGTGGTTCATCGATCGTTTGAATCAAGTACTGCAATCGGATTTTGATAGGAAGTATTAGCATGCAGAAAGTAATTAATCAAATATATTGGGATACGATTAATGATACGTATCTTTCAGGAACACATTTGAAAAAGCTAGCTAATAACCGTGTCCGTTTTGAGAATGCCTTAATGTCACCAGGGAAGACGATTGTTAAGTGGAATTCTAGAACCAATTATCAAATGACGAAAGAAGTTCCTCGTCTGCCGATGCTAATTAATGGTCGTGAATACGTCATTAATATTAAAGATCAGGTTTATCCCAAAGACACTTGTACTTATCGTTTAAGCTTTTACAACTTGCAGGGTGAAGAAGTAAAGAATTTATTTTTCAATGAAAATGAATATGAATTTACTTTTCCAAAAGATGCGGTTTCTTATACGTTTGAGCTTGTTAATACGGGATGCGTTAAAATCGACTTTGAACGGGTACAAATTGCGGAAAAGGGTCTACCTGAGAGAGTTTTTGATGATATATTCTACGGTGACCAAATTAATATGGGGAATCCTGGTCCAATTAACTTGCTTTTAACTGCAGACAGTAAACGTTCACGCAAGATTTGGTCAGAAATGGAAGAGAAAATTCCAGGTATTCCTATTCGATTTATCAATGTTGCTTGGCAATATGAAGGCGACTTAGCGCAAGAATTGAACGACTGGATTTCTGTTAACATCAACACCGGTTTTAGAATTATTAGTGGTAGTTCAAAGTTCGATCCAGTGATGGAAAAGATTAGAGATATCTTCCCCCAGATTTCAGTTTTAACTTCAAAGGAATTAGAGTCTGATGTTAAAAAATTGGCAGGCTATCATGAAGTGAATGAATGGTATTCCACAAATATCTATGACCCAGATTGGTTGCTAATTGTACAAGAAATTAAAGATTATTTTAGGATGTGATCTAAATGGCGGTAAATAGTATGAAATTAATCGAAGTTCGCCACACTCTTAAAAAAATCAATAAATTAGCTCCCAAGATGCGCAAGATGAGCGATCAAGAACTGCAAAATCAAACTAATCGCTTTAAAGAGCAGCTAAAAGCTGGTAAAACAGAAAATCAAATTTTACCAGAAGCTTTTGCAGCGATGAGAGAAGCGGACTACCGGGTGCTTGGCAAGTTCCCTTATGATATTCAGGTAATGGGAGCAATCGTATTAAATAGTGGTTCGATTGCTGAAATGAAAACTGGTGAAGGTAAAACTTTAACAGCTACCATGGCTCTTTATCTGAATGCTTTAAGTGGCAAAGGCGCAATGCTGGTAACGACGAGTGATTATTTGTCAGAGCGTGATAAAAAAGAACTGGAACCTGTTTATAAATGGATGGGTTTAACTGTCAGCAACGCTTTTCCAACTGAAGAATATACAGGTGTTGATATTACGCCAGCAATTAAGCGTAAGTGGTATAAAGCAGATATCATTTATACTACTGCCAGTGCTCTAGCATTTGACTATTTGTTTAACAACCTTGCTGCTAATGTTGAAGGACAATATTTAAGACCATTTAACTATGTTGTGGTTGATGAAGTTGACGAAGTTCTTCTTGATGAAGCTGAAATGCCATTTGTTGTTTCAAGTAGTCCAAGCTTGCAATCAAACTTGTACTATTTAACAGATGCTTTTGTAAGATTATTGGTTCTTGATAAGGATTATCGCTTTAAGAGTGATGACAAGATTTTCTGGCTTACTTATCAAGGGGTAAAAAAAGCGGAGAAGTATTTTAGAATTAAAAATTTATTTTCTCCTGAAAACCGAGAACTGTATCGTCATATTATCTTGGCTTTGAGTGCTCACTTAACAATGGATAATGGACATGATTATCTGGTAGTTCAAGGTAAAGTTGTCTTGCTTGATGAAGCAGATGGACGACTGAAAAAAGGTATCCAAATTGGTTCTGGTTTGCACCAAGCTTTGCAAGCTAAAGAAAATGTAGCACTTACAAGTATGCAAAAGACTGCCGCATCAATTACTTTTCCAGCTTTGTTCAGTTTGTTTAATAAAGTTTCTGGCATGAGTGGGACGGCTAAGGTTGCAGAAGATGAATTCTTGAGTACTTACGGGATGAAGGTTATCCAAATTCCAACTCGTAAACCAGTAATTAGAAAAGACTACCCAATGAAAGTCTTCCTAACTACGGCTGATAAATTGATGACCGCGATTAATCAGGTAATGGAAATTCATAAGACTGGGCGACCGATCTTGCTAGTTGCCGGTTCAGTGGAAAACTCTGAAATTATCTCAGAACTTTTGCTTAATAAAGGTATCCCTTACAACGCTTTAAATGCATTCAATGCGGTTCATGAAGCCGAAATCGTTAAAAACGCTGGTCAAAAAGGTGCAGTTACCATTGCCACTAACATGGCCGGAAGAGGTACTGATATTAAGCTAGGTAAAGGCGTTAAAGAATTAGGCGGCTTAGCTGTTATCGGAACAGAAATGCTTTCGCCGCGAGTTAAGTTGCAGCTGGCAGGTAGAGCAGGTCGTCAGGGAGATCCCGGAACTAGTCAATTTTATGTTTCACTAGAAGACAGCTATATATCAGGTTCAAGTACTAATCGTCAAAAGCGGCTTTACCGCAGATTAATGCGTAAAAAAGAGCGTGGCAAAAAGATTACTGAACTCCATAATCCGTTTACTCGAATTAGTTTGCGGATGCTTCAGAACCGCGTAGCTTCAAAGGGTGAAACTGCTCGTATGCAGACTAACAAATTTGAACGAGCATTGAATATTCAAACTAAGAAATTTTATGCCGAGCGTCATAAAATTATGAATTCGGATGATCTTCAACCAACTGTTGAAAGAATTATCCGCGAAGCTTTGGATATTTACATGAATCAAGATACTGAGTGGAGCCAGCGCAAACTGCAGGATTTAATCAATAACTTCTTAACATACGATGTAGTTGAAGTTCCAAGAGACTTGCGTAATAAAGAAGAAGTAAAAGGATTCCTTAAGGGACCTGCATATAAAACTTTAAAGAATAAGGCACAAACTTTAATTAACAAAGAACAATTAAATATGTATTACCAACAGGTAATACTAGCTTCAATGGATAAATGTTGGATTGACCAAGTAGATTACATGAATAAACTTCGGACATACACGAGCGGATGGGCAAATTCTGGAAGAGATCCAGATTATGTTTACCAATCTGAAGCCTTTAAATCCTTTAGAGAATTTTGGGATAAAGTAAAGCTGGATTGTGTTGAGCGCTTGATGTTTAGTGATATTCACATCAATGAAAAAGGTCAATTAGTAGTCATGTTTAACTAACAGAGGATAATGAAATGACAGTATATAACGTAAATTTAGGTATAGGTTGGGCAAGTAGTGGTGTTGAATATGCCCAAATCTATAGAGAACAAGTTTTAAAAAGAGAAAATATTCCCGCTAAATTTATTTTCTCAGATTTAATCTTAGCTAATAATATTGAAGATTTAACTAAGAACATCGGCTTTAGTGATGATGAAATCATTTGGCTTTATAATTTCTTCACTGATGTCAAGATTGCTCCATCTGATTATCCATTGGAAAAATTAGAAAAAGATCTTCATTTAAAAAAGCGTGCGGCTACTAAAAATGCAGCAGGCAACCAAGTAACTTACGATTTAAAAGATGAAAAGATGCAAATCGTTGTACGTTTTCACGATGTTAAAAAACAAACGATTGATCAAGTAACTTATTTGTACAATAACCAATTAATTAAGCGTGACTTCTATTCATATACCAAGTATGCACGTGAATATTATGCAGGTGTTGCCTCAAACAATTACGTTACTTTCCGTGAATTCTACAATGAAGATGGCTCCATTGCCTATGTTCAACATTTAAATGGTAAGAAAGAAACTTTTGAATTTCCAGATCACAAGATTTATTACTCCAAGAATGATCTGTATTTGGAAATGATCAAGCGTCTACATTTAACTAAAGACGATTACGTTATCTTAGACCGTGAAGATGAACACGACGACGTAATTAATGGTCAATTATTCTTTGAATATCATAAGCCAGCTAAGTTATTAGTAGTTGTTCACGCAGATCACTATGACAGCCACTTTATTAATAAGAACGAAATTTTGTGGAATAACTTCTATGAATATCAATTCACTCACACTGATGAAGTAGCAAGCTTTATTGTATCTACTCCAAAGCAAAAGGAATTGTTAGATCAACAATTTAAGAAGTATTATCATGTTCAACCTCGTGTTGACTGTATCCCAGTTGGTAACTTGGAAAAATTAATGAAGCCTAAGGAAGAAAGAAAACCATTTGGTTTGATCACGGCTTCAAGACTTGCAAGTGAAAAGCACGTTGATTGGATCGTTAAGGCCGTTATCGCTGCGAAGAAGAAGTTGCCTGAACTTAGCTTGGATATTTATGGTCAAGGTGGAGAATCAAATACTCTTCAAGATATTATTAAAAATAATCAAGCTGGAGACTACATCCGCTTAATGGGTCAACATGATTTAACTAATATTTATGAAAAGTACACTACTTATGTTGCAGCTTCAACTAGTGAAGGCTTTGGCTTGAGTTTACTTGAAGCAGTTGGCTCAGGTCTTGCAATGATTGGTTTTGATGTTCCTTACGGCAATCCAACCTTTATTGATAATAAAGAAAATGGCTACTTGCTTCCTTATGATGAAGATTGGTCAGAAGATAAGAAGATTCAAGCTTTAACTGATGCAATCGTTAAGATGTTCAATAAAGCAGATCTTAAGAAATACAGTGAACATTCATATGAAATTGCTACACCTTACTTAACAGATAACGTTGCTAAACAATGGAAGACAGTCTTGGAGGAATTATAAGATGATTAATTTATTTGAACACTTTGATACAGATTCTGCAGATTTTTTGAGATCAGAATTATATGCAAAAATTAAGATTCCTTCAGTTGCTATCCATGACAATGGATTCTTGCCAGAAGAAGTTGATTCACCAATTAAGTTTTACTGTGGTTTCCGCAAGGAAGGTCACCCACTTTACTTTGATAAAGTGCCTTTGCCAAAATTCTGGAGAATTGAAGCTACTAGCCAAAAAGCTGATGTCTTTGATTTAGATCATAAGCGTGCAGAAATTATTTATAACTCAACTGACAATACTCGTGAAGTCACTGAAGTACGCTGGCTTGATGATAATGGTGCAATTAGCTGGGGTGAACATTATAATAATGTTGGTCAACTCTTTGCGAAAACTTATTACAATCAAGGAAAGGCTGCTCTTAGAAAATACTTCAATCAATCAGGTAAAGAAGTCATTGTTCAGAACTTAGGCGCAGGAGATATCTTCCTTAACTATCGTTGGTATCACAAGCACTTTGCTAATACTGCAGATTTTGTAGTCTTCTACTTGAAAGAACGCAAGTACAATTTGGATCACATTTTCTACAACACTTTGAACGAATCATTGTCTGTTTCATTAGGCGTTGATACTGCTGGCAGCGACATTATGCTCTGGCATGAACCTACTGGTGATGCTTTACCAGGGAACATGGACTTCTTGATGAAGAGCAACACAAGAACGAAATATATCTTCTTCCAAAATTATCGTGAATGGCAAAAGTCACAAGCGCTTATTCCAGAAGATACTGGTAATGTGAAATTCGGCTTCTTCGGAATGGTTTATCCTCATCCACGTAGCAATCAACTTCGCCGCAAGGCTTTGATTATGACCAACTCTGATCAAATTGAACACTTAAAAGAAGTAGTTGAAGCAATGCCAGATATTGAATTTAATATTGCTGCTGTAACTACGATGTCTGATAAGCTACTTTCTTTCAAAAAGTACGATAATGTAGTAACTTATCCTAATGTAAGCCGCAAGAAGACAGTTGAATTGTTCAAGGAATGCGATGTTTACTTTGATATTAACCACCAAAATGAAATTTTGAATGCTGTAAGAATCGCTTTTGAACAAAATATGTTAATCGTTGGCTTTAACAATACTTTGCACCAACCAAAGTATGTATCTGAAAAAGCAGTCTTTGCCCCTGACAATGTTAAGGGGATGAAAGAATTAGTAGAGAACTCCTTGAGTGATAGAAATGTAATGAAGGATAATGTTGATTACCAGCGTAAGATGGCTGGTGATATTTCCATCGATGAATTTAAAAAGATATTTGAGAAGTGTACAAAATGAAAAAGGATGAAAAAAGTAATGAGCCAAGTTTAACTGAAAAGCATGCACTGGATCGTTTGAATGAAGTAGAGCAAGATAAGCGCCGGGCATATTCTAAAAAAGATGAAGGCCATTCTTGGCAAAACATAGTTATAATAGCTATTTTTGCTTTAATTGTAGCTTTAATGTTAATTTCGATGAAGTTTTCATAATTAAGTAATTATTATATAAAAAAGCTAGAGCAAGTATTAGCTCTTGAAGTGGGACCTAAAAAGTAGACATTTTAAAACATAGGATTAATAGAGGCTTGATTCCGATATTCTTTCGGAGTTAAGCCTTTTAATCTGCTCTTTATCCTTTCTTCGTTATAGTATTTGATATATTCCTCTATAGCTTGAGC
>NZ_CABUIW010000050.1 GCF_902491705.1 uncultured Lactobacillus sp.
TACCCGTGATCCATATTTCAACAGACTAGATAAATGTCATGCCCGACACACAACAAAAAAATAAAAGCTTGAGCAATAATACTCAAGCTTTTTATTCTGCCGCTTTCTTGGCTTCTTTACGATTATAAATAAAGTTAACGATATATGCACAGATTATCAAAAATAAAAATAGTGATACAAACATGATCTCAGTAATTCCGGAGTGGAAGATCTTCCGCATTGTAGGAAGCATTGCGACTGGCAAACTCTTGGCCGATTCTGCATCACTTAATTTGTTCATCATCGTCATCGTAATGCCGCGATAGTTAGCAATTCCTCTAGCTAAAGCCAAGTTCATGATTACCCCGTAAATAGCAGCCATTACAGTTTGCGCTAAAATTCTAATCAAGAAACTAAGCGAAGTAGCAGGCGCCATATCTTTTTCACTGGCATCAATCTGCACTTTAATCTGCAAAATAACGAAAATTGAACCAACACCAAGACCTGACAATGACGCGATAATCATTAAAATCCAGTATGAAGTGTTCATTGGCACGATGATCAAGCCCACAACGGTGATCACAATCAAAGTAAAGTCAATGATCAATAAACGATAATTGCTAAAATGACGTAAGAAATATGGTGCACTTTGTGATCCCGCAATGTCCAAGATCGAGTTAGGAATCAAGGTCATCCCACCGATTAAAGCAGAAGTACCTAAAATTGCTTGAGACCACATAGGCAAATAAGTATTCACCGCAATATATGCACCCCAAGCTAAGGCAAACAAGACAAAGTCGCCAACTAGTGCTTTATTAAGAAAAACACTTAGTGGTACAACCGGACTTTCCGCCTTCTTTTCAACCATGATAAAGCTAATTAACAAAACGATGCCGATAATGACAAAGGCAGCAACCATCACGCCGCTAGCCAAGCCAAGCATCTGAATCCCGATCAAAAAGCAGGTTAAACCAGCAATTAAAGTGAAGGCACCTAGTTTGTCAAAATGTACTTTTTCTTTTGACTTGTGAACATCACGGTAATAGATGATACTCAAAAGAATTGAAATCAGCCCAAGTGGAACGTTAATATAAAATACCCAGTGCCATGACAAGGCATCAACAATCCAGCCACCAACTAATGGTCCAGCAATACATGCCGCACTAAAGCTGGCTGCAATGTAACTTAGGATAACCGTTCTTCTTTTAATATTAGGATAAATAAAGCCCACGATAACATAAGGCAATGATCCCATTCCTCCGGCACCAACACCCATTAATACGCGAGCAACCAAGAAGAAGTAAATATCAGGAGCAACACCTTCAAGCAGTGACCCCACAATAAAGAGCACAAGTGAAAGTTCAAAAGCAAATTTATTGCCCATTCTTTCACCTAATTTGCTCCAGATTGGTACTGAAACAGACATCCCCAGCAAAAAGCAGGCAACAATCCAGCCCATATATTGAATTCCATGCAAATCAGAAACGATCGCTGGAATTGCAGTATTAATAATGGTAGCGTCTAGTCCTGACATAATATTAGCTAGCAACAAGGACCAAGTTACCATCGAAATTTGCTTTTTATTCAATTCTCTCACCCTTTTACTTAAAAATATATCCAGATCTAGTATGCAAGATTTCTATCGTAATTGTCAAAGTGATCAACGACTTTATTTTTCGATCAAAACTATTAAAGTTCTTGACAATATTCATTTTTGCTAGTTTAATATAAGAAAAATAGTGATGACCTTTAAGATTAGTCCCGTGAGGCTAAGAAGGAAATCTGCGCGTACTAGTATTATTTTTTGTGTACTGGTAAATACAGAAAGACCATCTTGGACTCAGTGTCCTTAGTGGTCTTTTCTTTTTGGTCATCCCAGAAAGGAAAAACGTATGGCAAAAGAAATTGTTGATGCAATCAGTATGAAACGTGCTTTAATGCGAATGACTTATGAAATCATCGAACGCAACAAAGGTACTGAAAATTTAGTTTTAGTAGGAATCAAGACTCGTGGTCTTTACTTAGCTCAAAGAATCGCTAAGAACCTTAAGAATCTTGAAGATGTTGATATTCCTGTTGGTGCAATCGATGTCTCACAATACCGTGATGACCTTCCTGAAGCAGAAAAGGAAAAGATGATCCACAGCCAACAACTTGACTTTGATATTACTAATAAGAATGTCATTTTAGTTGATGATGTTTTGTTCACTGGTAGAACAATCAGAGCTGCTCTTGATGCAATCATGGATCAAGGCCGTCCAGCCAAAATCAACTTGGCTGTATTGATCGACCGTGGTCACCGTGAATTACCTGTTCGTCCTGACTTCATCGGTAAGAACATCCCTACAGCATTAAACGAAGAAGTTAAGGTATCAATGACTGAAGTCGATGACAAAGACGGTATTGATATCATCAACGACTAGGAGTATTTGAATGAGTGAAAAAGAAAAGTTTAGAAATCCGGACGCGATCTTAGACGTCTACGAAAAGCCTGAACTTGGTCAAGGCATCCTGCTTTCATTACAGCACATGTTTGCCATGTTCGGTTCTACCGTTTTGGTTCCTATCTTAATCGGAATCAACCCAAGTATCGCCCTTCTTTCATCAGGTATCGGTACTTTAGTGCACATGACTTTAACGCACTTTAAGATTCCAGCATACTTAGGTTCAAGTTTTGCCTTCGTTGCAACTATGCAAGCATTGATGAAGGCTGACGGTTATCCTGCAGTTGCTCAAGGTGCGATTGCATCAGGTCTTGTATATGTGATCGTTGCTTTGATCATCGGTAAAATTGGTTCTGGCTGGGTTAACAAAGTATTGCCACCAATTGTGGTTGGACCAATCATTATCGTTATCGGTTTGTCACTTGCAACTACTGCCGCAAATGACGCCATGATGCACAACCAAAAGTATGACTTAACTTACTTTGGTGTGGCCATCTTCACATTGGTAATGACTTTGATCTTCCAAATGTGCTTTAAAGGCTTCACTAGTTTGGTTTCAATCATGCTTGGAATCATCTGTGGTTATGTCCTTGCCTGCTTCTTGGGAATCGTCGATTTCTCAGGCGTTGAAAAAGCAGCTTGGTTCTCAATGCCAGCACTTGATGTTATGGGCATTAGCTACCACTTTAAATGGTACCCAGCAGCTATCTTAGCAATGGCTCCAATTGCCTTTGTTACCATGACTGAACACATGGGTCACATTATGGTGCTTAACTCACTTACTAAGCGTGACTTCTTCAAGAACCCTGGTCTTCACAGAACTATGATGGGTGACGGTCTTTCAACGATTATCGCCGGTTTCATCGGTGGTCCTCCTACCACTTCATACGGTGAAAACATTGGTGTTCTTGCAATGACTAAGGTTCACTCAGTTTGGGTACTTGCAGGAGCTGCGGTATGTGCAATCATCTTCAGTTTCGTAGGTAAGCTTGCTGCACTTATTGAATCAATTCCAATGCCAGTTATTGGTGGTATCTCATTCTTACTCTTTGGTACCATTGCTTCTAACGGTTTGAAAATCTTAGTTGATGACCACATCGACTTTGGCGAAAAGCGTAACATGTTGATTGCTTCAGTTATCTTGGTTATCGGTATCGGTGGTGCTTACCTTCAACTTGGCAGTTTCCAATTAACTTCAGTTGCTCTTTCAACAATCATTGGTATGATTTTGAACTGGGTATTGCCTAAGAAGGCTGCTAGTGAAAAAGCACTTGAAGAAAAGAACAAAGAAAAACAAGACGGTAAGATTTATCAATAATAAGCTATGATAAAGAAACCCCTACTGGAAAAAATCCAGCGGGGGTTTTGTTATTCCTACAGATAGGAATTTAAATCTATTTGTCCAAATAAAACACTATAATTATCAAGAATCTAAGTATTTGGGAGACTTATAAGCATTATGGACAATATCTATGGGAAAAAGTTCCGCGAACTAAGAAAACAGCAAAATGTCACGTTGCAAAAAGCTGCAGACGGTATCACTTCAAAATCTACTCTATCATTGTGGGAGAATGGCAAAGATAATTTATCGTTCAATCAAGTCCTCACTCTTCTTAAGAGAATTAATATTCAACCGATTGAATTTCTTGAAAATCCAATTTCTCCTCAATTATTAAAGATATCAAGAGAAATTGACACTGCTTATGTCGCTAGCGATATTTCAACGCTCCATAAATATGTAGTGGAAAAAGCTAAATTAGCCTCACATTTTCCTCAAGATCAAGAAATCTTCATTGAATACTGCTATGCCTGTACTTTCTATCAAGATTTAAGCCAAAAGAAGCCATTTACTGAATCAGATCAAAAAAGGTTAACCAATATCCTAAATAATATCTCAGATTGGAACTATAAAGAAATATTCTATTTTGGTAATACTTTAGGCTTGTTAAGTCCCCAAAATATTTACCGATTGTCTAACTCACTGATTATGTATTCCATCCATAATAATCTTCGCCATAAACGCTGGTATGATGAAGTACTTAGTGGACTATTAAATGCAATAGCTATCTTAATCAAACGCGATTATCATCTTGCAGAAGATCTACTACACAACTTTGAAAAAATGCCACTTTCAGATAGATTTGCCTTCGAAAAGATGCATATTAAGATATATTACGCGATGATCAAATATATCAAAACCAAAGATGATCAAGATATTAAAGCAATTATCTACACCACAAAAATACTAGATCTCCCGACTATCGAAGATGGCTTCACCACATTCTTTAATCAAATTAAACAAATTTATGGTTAAAAAATATCCCCTGCTAACTATAGCAGAGGATTATTTTTCTATGTGAGCCTAATTATTCGAAGTTCACTGCCTTTACGTAGCGCTTGTTGGTTGCAGTTGCGCCTTCGATTCTGTAATAGCGTTTGCCATTCTTGAACTTGTATGTTCCACCATAAGTGGTAATGGTTGTGCCCTTCTTAAGCAATGTGTAGCTTGAACGACGAGTGCTTGTTGCATAAATATAAGCATTACGAGTTAATGTACGCTTAGTGCCGTCGATGTTGCTTGCCTTTACGTAGTAATTAGTGTAAGTACCGTCAGCATTATAAATTTGGTAAAAAGTACCACTAGTGTAGTACTTACCACCATCAATGTGAATTGGGTCATTCTTTACGTAAACAGTACTGTATTGCGAAAACTTCTTGCTAGTCTTAGTTCCAGCAGCAGTATAACCCAATGCAGTGTGCATAATTGTCTTTTGGACTAAATCTGGCTTAGATTGTTCACTTGATGCTAAATACTTAGTTTGAATCCATAATACAGCATTAGTATTACCATTTGCGGCTACTTGTGACACAGTTGATACGCCGGTGAAGAATTCGCCACGTTCATATCTTACGTTGTTTCCAACGTAGTAATTTCTACCTTGATAAAAAGTATCAGTGTCACCTAACCCTTTAACGTAATCACTATTACCTGACAAATTAAGTTGGAATAAACCTTCTGGTTTTACAAATACTTGATAAGAAACTTTAGTCTCCTTACCATCCTTATCTACACCAGAAAGCTCTACAGTAAAGCTGCTACCAGCCTTTGAAGTATCAACATTATTGGAAATTACAGTAGTCTTGCCAGTGATCTTCACTGTGTTGCCATTTGTTAATGCGATATTAGTTGGATCAAAGCTCGAGTTAGCTGCAATTTGGAAAGTTTGATTATTGGGATTGATTTGTTCGCTCTTTCCATCGTGAGTGTATTGTGCAGCAAGTGCATCTGTTGCTTGAGTCTGGGTAGTAGCTGCATCAGTAGTGTTAGTTTGGCTTGGCGTTGTTTGAGTTTGATTATTATTACTTTGCGCATTATCTGCAGCTGAAACTGGCATCGTACTTGTTACAACTGGAGCTACTGCAAGTAAGGCTGCGGCAGCTAGACTAATCATTTTTGTCTTTTTCATGTTTTTACCTCATCTATTCTAAATACAAAGAAAGTTTCTAACCCCTTTATTTATATCGATTAGAAACTCGTTATCTTTATTCTACTTAATTGTATGTCCTTAACATATTGGAAAATTTGTTATTCCTAGTAATAGGAATTTAAATTTTCTATTAAAATAAAACACTATAATTACCAGTCTTTAGGCTTAACTAGGTGACTATGATATCTGGAATTTTCCAACCCTTTCTCTACACCACTTACATCATTAAGCATATATTTCTCTTATTTCAAATTAAATATTTTTTGCAAAAATAAAAAATGGTTTTCCAAATGGAAAATCATTATTTGACTGGTAGATATTTAACTATTTTTGGAACTATATTTTTTAGCGGATTAATAATTTCTTTTGCCTTATCCTCATCTTTATCAAAAAGTGCTTCATAATACAATGTCAGCATTTTGAATAATGTTAATTCTGGGACAGGCGGCAATTGCTTTAGAATTTTCACATACTTATCGGCTATTTTATATTCCTGATTTTGATACAGCACATGTAAATAATTAATGTATATACTAGCTATTCTTTTTTGAACATCTAGCGTTTCTTTATCAATATCAGCATATTCATGTAATAGTTCTGCCATGATCAAGTTTAATGAATCGATATTAATTATCCATATGGAATTACCAATCATTCTTAACATGTCTGGATCTTGTGTCCATTGCTTATTTTCCAAAAGATATTTAATAATTTTGCTACTTAGTTTAGTTTTAATGCCATTTATTTGATTAGTTAAACCAGCTACAGCTATTTCAGCTCTAATTTGTAATTCTTCTGCGTCATTATAAGTATCAATCTCAGCTTTTATTTCTTTCAATTTTTCTATATCTGGTTTATAAAAAGCCTTAACTAATTCATCAGATAATATATCAAGCTTATTATTCTTATCTTCGTCTACTTTATTTTTCAAGGCAGTAATACTGATTCTTCTTTGATCAAGCAATCTAAATAGATCAATTGCTTTAATCTCTTGATTACCACTTTCAATCTTAGAATAATGCGAAACTGAAATATAAGTTCCTTCAACCATCTGCCCTTGCGTAAGGTGCATATTCAATCTAATTTCTTTTAAAGCTTCACCTATTGTCATTACAATTCCTCTTTTAATTATTTCATCAAGTATTGTAAATATTTTTAAATTAATTACAAGTGCATCCCTATTCTACCAGCAATGTAATCATTTACATAAAAATGTACTATACCAATGAAATTTAAGTTCAACACATCACGCATAAAATGTACTTTTGTTAATTAGACCAATTAGTGTATAATGTCATTTGTTATGTACAAAAGGGAGTGGAAGAATGGCAAACTTTTTACTTGTCAGTCATGGCGAATACGCTAAGGCAACCAAAGCCAGCGTTGAAATGATTGCCGGTGAACAAAAGAATGTTAAGGCAATTGCTTTTAAACAAACCATGAACCAAGATGACTTACTTGAAGAAATAACCAAAGTCGCCGCTGAATTTGATGAAGCACCAACGATTCTCGTTGATATTGCAGGTGGAACGCCAGCTAACACAGCACAGCGCTACCAGCAAAAGCATCCAGAAGTCAGTGTTTACAGCGGTTTATCAATGCCTTTGCTTTTAGCAGTGGTGATGGGCACACCAATGGATGAAGCGATTAAGCAAACAATCGCTAACATGGCTCCTGTTGGTTTAACTAAGAAAAAAGCACCTAAAAAGGAAAAGCCAAAACTAGTTAAGGCAGCTGATGATAACAAGAACGTGACCTTAACACCGCACACAATGCAAAATGTGCGAATCGATGAGCGTTTAATCCACGGTCAAGTCGCAACCATGTGGACCAATGCATTAAAACTAACTCGAATCATGGTTGTTGGTGATGATATCGTAAAAAATGATGTCCTTAAAACCGGTCTTAAGACTGCTTGTCCTCACGGCGTTCACCTCAGCATTCTTACAGCTCATGGGGCAGCTCGCAGAATCAACTCAGGCAAATACGTTGGTCAAACAGTTTTACTCTTAGTTAAGAATCCAGCTGTCTTGCGTCAATTAGTCGACTTTGACGTTAAATTGCCTGAAATCAACGTCGGCAATATGTCTACTAAGCCTAATTCACGTCAAGTGGCTAAGAGTGTTGCTGTAACTGATAAAGATGTAAAAGACTTTAAATATTTAGATGAAAAGGGATGCCACATTTACCATCAAATGGTACCTAGTGAATCCAAAGAAGATTTCATGGAAATGATTAAGTAAGGAGTTAAAAATGACAATAGCGTGGTGGCAAATTTTACTATTAACTTGCCTAGCTTTTTGGGTAATTATCGATCAATTAACTGTATCGATTTTGAACAATCCTTTAGCCATCGGTATGGTTTCAGGAATTATTATGGGGAATATTACTACAGGTCTTGCCGTAGGTGCAACCCTACAATTGATGGTACTTGGAGTATCAACTTATGGTGGTGCTTCAATGCCCGACTTTATGACTGGTGCAATTGTTGGTACCGTTTATGCCGTTTTATCCGGTAAAGGAATCCAATTTGCGATTGCCTTAGCCGTACCAGTTGGCTTATTGATGGTTCAACTGGACGTGCTTGCAAGATTCGTCAACACCATTTTCCAACACAGAATGGACAGATTCATTAAAGAAAACAATCCAGATGCTGCTGCAAGAAACGCCCTCTGGGGAACCTTCTCATGGGGACTTTCTCGTGCCATTCCTGTCTTTATTCTTTTAATCGTAGGTAACGACGTCGTTCGTATGATCTTACGCGTCATCCCTACTTGGTTAACTAATGGACTTAAAGTTTCTGGTGGTATCTTACCTGTTGTTGGTATCGCCATCTTGCTTAGATACTTACCAACTAAGCGTTTTATTTCATATTTAGCAATCGGCTTCATCGCAGCTGCTTATGTGAAGATTCCAATGCTAGGTGTAGCTTTGCTTGGTGCAGCTCTTGCCTACATTCACTACCAACGTGAAGTTGAAAAGTTAGACGCTGAAAAATCAACTACTACAACTAATACAGAAAGTGAGGAATATGAAAATGACGAAGGCGAATACGAAAACTAATTCAGGTAAGTTAACCAAAAAAGATTTATTCAGAGCCAACTGGCGCTGGCTTTGGGCTAGTCAATTATCTTGGAACTACGAAAGAATGATGGCTCCAGGCTACTTCTATGCTGTGTTGCCATTTCTTAAGCGTTGGTACAAAGATGACGAACTAGTTGAAATGATGCAGATGCAATCACAGTTTTTTAACGTTAATGCTTATGACGGTAACTTCATTATTGGTGTGGACTTAGCCATTGAAGAAAGCCAAGGTATTAAGTCAAAAGATACTGTTGCTGGTATCAAGACTGGGTTAATGGGACCACTTGCCGGAATCGGTGACACAATCTTCGGTGCGATTATTCCAACAATCTGTGGTTCAATCGGTGCTTATATGGGCCTTAGAGGTAATCCACTTGGTTCAATCCTTTGGATCATCGTTGACTTAATCATTCTTTTCCTTCGTTTTTCATTCTTGCCAATGGGTTACTACCAAGGTACTAAATTAATCGATTCCGCATCTGGCAAGTTGAATGCCATCACTGACTCAGCAATTTTGCTCGGTGTAACGGTAGTTGGTGCCTTAATCCCTACCGTTATTACGGCGAAAGTCCCGTACGTTTTCCATACCGGTAAGATCACGCTGAAGATGCAATCGATCTTGAATCAGATCATGCCATCATTAGTTCCTGTACTCTTGGTTGCCTTAGTCTACTGGCTCCTTGGTAAAAAAGGCGTTACATCAACTAAGATGATTTGGTTCGTATTGATTCTTGGTATCGTCTTATCATATTTCCATATTTTAGGTTAAACAGTATCTTGGGAAAACTAAATTTTGACCTCGATATAAAAATACAGAAATTCATTCTGAGTGAATTTCTGTATTTTTTTAATTAATACTTTTTCCTTTTAAGTTCATCATGATTACCCGTATCAATTAGAATTAAAATCAAATCGCCTGTTTCTTTTTCAAAATCATATTCAAGCAACCAATCACCTAATATGTGTAATTCATAATAATTTGTTAATTTATGTGCATGATGCTCTTTTAATTTATTAAGATCATTTTTTACAATAGCAGTTACACATTCATCCAATAATTTTAGATTATAATGTTTTTTCTTATATTTTTTGATAGATCTTTTAAATGATGGAGTTGTTTTAATCTTCATCGGAATAAAGATCCTTTCTAAAATCATCTAATGAATCATATTCGTCTGCATATTCATGATTTTTAGCTTCATGAAGAGCTTGCTCTAATTCAGTTCTACCAACGCTGGGAGTAAAAGGGAGTTTACCATGTTGATTAACATAAATGTAAAACATTCTAGTAGCGGTGGTCATATCCATACCCATCTTTTTAAAGTTTTTCTTAGTTTCAGATTTTAATTTGTCGTCAATTCCAAGTGTAAGACTCATTTTTATCACCTCATAAGATCCATTATATTTAATGCTAATTTTAGTACATTATACGTATAATATACAGCAAAATGCTTTTGCTATATTTATCAAAGTATTGGTATAGCTTTTTCAATAATCCCTATACTTTCTACGTGATATTGTTGATGTCTTAACTTAACGACATTGTTTTATCTTCTATGTTTATTTTTCAAATAAGCTATTCCCCCGACAATAAGGACAACGATTCCTGCAAATAGAAAAACATAACCCGCCGGAATCAAATAAAAGTTTTCATGCAAGATACCCTGCTTATCAATATACTCTACTGAATTAGCCTTAATGAAGAAACATACAAAGCCTAGGATCATCAAAAATCCACCAACTAAAGCTGTAATCATGTTGTACTTAGCCTTGCGGTTTTCATCGGTATCTTTAATCAATTTTTCTGTCATCTTATTCATATCGCTATCTCCTAAAATTAACTGATCTAGTGAGATATGAAAGACTTGGCTAATCTCAATTAACATTTCTAAGTCTGGCAAATTGCGGTTGTTTTCCCAGTTGGACACTGCCTGTCTTGTAATGTGCAGCTTTTCTGCAAACTGAGTTTGCGACAACTGATTTTCTTTTCTTAGTTGCTTAATTTGATCACTGAATTCCATCTCTTTCACCTCACAAGTTAATTTTTACAGAATAAGATGATCCTAACAAGAAAGCACTGCTTGCATAACCGACAGCAGTGCTTTCCTTATTTATTTCTTAGTTTCAACCGCTAAATCAACGTTCTTAACTTGGCTCTTCTTAGACTTTTGGTTAACAATTACCAATTTGTAACTTCTCTTGGCCTTTGAAGTTTTACCCTTTGTAGCGCAGAAGATTGCATAATTGTTGCCGCGCTTGCCAACATAAGCAACCGGTTGATAAGTACCAGCCAACTTCTTAGTAGCCTTATTAAAAGCAGCCTTCACTTTAGCATTTTTGTTTAAAGAATAACTACCTTGGTTAAACTTCCAAGCATTCTTTTTGCTGCTAGTCTTAAACAAATTAGTAGTACCAGTGATCTTAGCATTGCCCTTCAAATCTTCATAAACGTTCAAGATGAAGTATTCGCTCTTAGCCTTTGACATAACAACTGAACCCTTGCAAAGGTAAGAATAGTTAGTTCCTGCTACAACCTGTGAACCAAGGTAAGCAATTGGCTTGTAAGAATAACCAACTAAGCCATCTAATGCCTTATCCCAAGCAGCCTTAGCTCGTTTATTCTTGTTTAAACTTAAACTGCCTTGGTTAACTTGCCAGCCGCCATCTAAAGTTTCACTTTTTTCTGTACTGGCATTTACCGTATTCACACTAACTGTGGCACTAGCTCCTAAAGTAATAACTGCTGCAGATGCAAAAATGATTTTCTTTAAACTTTTCTTCATAATATTCCTCATATAAGAAAACACTGCTCAACATAAGCAGTGCTTCTATTATTACTTTTCAACTTTAGCTTGATAAAAGCCAAAACTCATTTGACGTAAAGTCTTAACGAAACTATTTTTATCTAATCTCTCACCAGTTGTCAAAGCTTCAAATTCTCCATCTGGATCCTTCAGCTTCTGATCAGTTCTATGGAATCCATTTCTCTCATAGAACTTCAACCGACTAACACGTTGCTTATAATTTTTCGCCTTCTTAGTCACTGGTTCAATATCGATCACGATTTGCTTGTCTGGAAATTCATCTTCCAATACAGTCAAGATCTTTGAACCATATCCTTGTCCACGCAACTTTTCACTGACAGCTAAATAAGTCAGGTAGACGGTGTTTTCATTTTCGGCATAATAGGTAATGCCGCAGAATTGGCCGTGATCATAAATTGCGTGAAATCTTACATTACGGTGAAGTGACATTGCTAATAGTAAAAACATTGAAAATCTTTCCCATGCAGGAAATGCCTTCATGTATAACTTCTTAGCGTCACGATATGCTTTTGTGCCCCATCGGGCGGGCTTAGAGTCTAAAATAGTATCCTTCTTTTCTATTAAAAAAACTATGATATTACACCCATATAATAACAGAAAAACTGCCGTTTTGCGCGACAGTTGATCTATTTTTAAATATGCTTTAATTAGTTTCTCTTCTTACCAAATGCATTATTGGTTAACATGTATACAAAAACGCTGCTCCTTGACGGAGTAGCGTTTAAGTAGATTCATTTCAATAAAATAGCTCGTTTTTTCCTATTAAATAGTGCTTTATTAAATTACATTAACTTGTACTTCTTAAGCAAATCTTCTATGTAAGTACCTTGAACTTTCTTAAGCATCCCTTTAATTGCCAACTTCTCTGCAACAGGCAAATCAAGTTCTTCAAGCTTCTTTTGATCGTTCAAGTAGTACATTGCATTCATTAACATTCTGACATCGAATGCGGAAGCAAATACTTCTGGTACACCACGGTCGATATCAAGCAATGTGTAAACAGCTTCCATAGCAGTTCTTACTGAATATTCAGTAGTGAAGACTGTGTCTCTTGGAGTCTCAGCAAAGTTACCAATAAATGCTAAGTTCTTTGAGTGGTCTGGAACAACCTTTGGTCTGTCACCCAATGCTCTTGGCATGAAGTAACTAGTGATGTATGGCATATGTGCTGGGATGGTTGTAGCAGCTGCAGCCATTTCTGGGATTCTTTCTTCAGGAACACCCATGTGGTAAAGCCATTCTTCACACATCTCAATACCGTTACAATCAGGCATTGTCTTTTCAACATAGTTACCCTTGGTGTCTGAGAACAAACCATAAAGCCATACAATCAATTCATTAGGCTTTTGTGCCTTAAAGTGTGGTTGACGACTGATTGAGTAACCAAGAAGCCAGTTAGAATCTTTAATAGTAGTAGGACCACTAGTTACAATTGAACCACTGTGTGGATCCTTCTTGTTAACAGCTTCAATAAATGGAACAATGTCATCATTCTTGAAGGTAATTGTAGCAGACATTCTCCAGTTAGCCTTTGGAATATCCTTGCAGAAGACATCTGGGTGACCAAAGTCATCGTCTTGAGCTGCCAAGTTCTTCCATAATTGCCAGCTAGCACCTAATTCATGCTCTTCTGGAGCTGGGTGCAAGTTATCACCATAAGTTGTACTTTCGGTGATTGAACCGTTAGTTACAAATACAAGGTCGTTTTCTGTTAAATCAATACTCTTCTTTTCGCCATTTTCAGTTAAGATAATTTGTTTAGCAACCTTCTCACCAGCTGAACGGTTAACGAAGATGTTATCAACGATAGTGTTGTAATGGAATTGAACACCATGTTCAGTTAAGTATTTAACCAATGGTAAAATTAATGATTCATATTGGTTATACTTAGTAAAGCGAAGTGATGACAAGTTCTTAAGTGTAGCAACGTGTTGAACGAAACGCATCAAGTAGCGGCGCATTTCCATTGCACTTGCCCATGGTTCAAAGGCAAACATAGTTGACCAGTAAAGCCAGAAGTTTGATTCAAAGAATTCTTTATCAAAGACTTCATTAATCTTCTTGTCTTGCAAATCTCTTTCAGGGGTTAAGCAAAGATCAATAATTTCTTTAACAGCCTTTGGTGTAAGAAGTAATTGACCATCAGTTGGCAAAGCTTGACCGCGGTTAACAATTACACGAGTCTTAGCAAAGCTTGGGTCTTTTCTGTTTAAACGATAAAATTCGTCAAGAACAGATTCATCTTTATTTTCTGGAGATGGAATTGATCTGAATAAGTCCCACAAACATTCAAAGTGTGGTTCCATTTCACGACCACCACGAATGATGTAACTTTCCTTTTGCTTATTATAGATACCATCCATTGAGCCACCAGGCAAACCTAACTCTTCAAAGATATGAATTCTGTCGCCCTTCATATGGCCATCACGAATTAAAAATATTGCACTAGCAAGTGCTGCCAGACCTGAGCCAACAATATATGCAGACTTTTGGTCGACATCCTTAGGTTTACTTGCATTTACAAAAGCTTCATAATTACCATTACTATAATGCATAATTTACACTTCTTTCAAAATCGTTACACCTGCAACTATTTACAGTTATAATGATAGTGTAAGCGGTTACTAATGTCAAATAATAAATAAGGGATAATGATACTATGAATATGAAAAGCATACGCACACAGCAACAAATTGAAAAAGCATTATTTTTACTTCTAACAAAAAAGCCTTACGCGGAAATCTCTACTGCTGAGATTACACGTAAGGCTGAAGTCTCGCGGACTTCGTTTTATCGAAATTATGGAAATAAGGATGATGTGTTGTCGCAATTTCTTGCTAATCAATATCAAAAATTCATTGATGATCTTAGTAAGCATAAAATCCACACTTTAAAAGATCAATTAGCAATTTACCTAGAATTCTTTAAGAAAAATCCTCAATTAATGAAGTCATTGCTTTCTGCAGGACTTGAAGGAAGTTTGCTTAACTTTCAAACGCAACACTTGAATAAGCTTCTTAAAGTTTACCACCCAGATTTGCACTTAACTGATTATGCAATTTCATATCAATCTGGTGGCATTTATATGCTCTTAGTATGGTGGGTTAAGCAAAACTATCAAACTGACCTAGATATTTTGATTGATTATGCTCAAAAGCACATCATGCTATGATTATTGCAACTTTTTGCTCTTTTTACCAAAGTTGAAGTAGAAATTCAAAATTATGGCAATGACTAATAATATAGAAGAAATGAGCATAATTTCTTTAATTCCTGAGTGGAAAATGTTTCTCATGGTTGGCACCAAACTCTGTGGCAACAATTTAGCACTCTTTGCATCACTTAACTTGTTCATCATAGTCATGGTAATGCCGCTGTGAGTGCGAACACCGCTAGCTAAGTTCAAGTTCATGATTACACCGTATACGGCAGCCATAACTGTTTGTGCCAAGATTCTAATCAAATATGAAGTTGAAGTAGCAGTTGCCATGTTCTTAAGTCCGGCATCGATTTGCACCTTCAATTGAAGAGAAACAAAGATAAAACCTACCCCAATTCCGGAAAATGCACCAATAACGGTCAAAGCTTGAATTGGCGTATGAAGATCAGCAAAATATAAGCCAGCTGATGAAATAAGCATAGCGATGATGCCGATGAAGACTAGCTTAAATGTCGACATTCTTTCTTGAATAGCGGCCACACTTTGAGAAGAGATAATTTCTACAATTGAGTTAGGAATTAATGTCATCCCACCAAGAAGTGCAGATAAACCAAGCAAGGCTTGTGCCCACATTGGTAAATAAGTGTTCACTGCAATAAAGGCACCCCAAGTAAAGGCAAACAGTAAGAAATCACCGTCTAATTCTTTATTTTTAAATAGTGAAACCGGAATAATTGGGTTCTGTGCATGATTTTCACGAATAAAGAAGAAGACTACGAAGATCAAGCTGACAATGATTAAACTGATCACGATCCAATTTGCAGTTAAGCCTACAAGTTGAACACCCATCAAGAATAGTAACAATCCGATAACAAGCAATGTTGCACCAGAAATATCAAAGACTGGCGTTTGCTTAGGCGTAACTGGCTTGTAGTAAACAAGACAAATAATAATTGCGAGCAAACCAATTGGAATATTAATATAAAATACCCAGTGCCATGAGAAGGCATCGATTAGCCAACCACCGATTAATGGCCCTAAAATAGCGGCACCGTTCCAGCTGGCAGTCAAATATCCTAAGACCTTGGTTCTAGTCTTAATATTTTTGAATACATATCCTGCAATGATATAAGGTAAAGAACCCATACCACCGGCGCCGATACCCATGATAAATCTAGAACACAAGAAGAAGATAATGTTAGGCGCCATCCCTTGTAAGGCAGAACCTAAAACGAACAATACTAATGAAATTTCAAAAGCACGCTTGTTAGTAATCTTCTCTCCGACTTTCGTCCAGATTGGAATCGAAATAGACATCCCCAGCAAAAAGATGGCTACAATCCAGCCCATAAATTGAATCCCGTGAAGCGCAGCTACAATTGCTGGAATTGCCGTGTTAATGATGGTCCCATCAAGTCCGGACATCACATTCCCCAGCATCAAAGCTGCAGTTACCATCGTAATTTGTTTTTTATTCATTCAACCGTTTTCCCCTATTTCAATACACAAAAAGTCTGAGAAAATACTTCCCAGACTTTTTAAATAAAAAAATATGGAGGATACAGGGCTCGAACCTGTGACCTCCTGCTTGTAAGGCAGATGCTCTCCCAGCTGAGCTAATCCTCCATTTAGCACGGCGACTGCCTACCCTCGCAGGCAGTTTCCCACCAACTACTCTCGGCGTT
>NZ_CABUIW010000051.1 GCF_902491705.1 uncultured Lactobacillus sp.
ATTTAGCCATAATAAAACCCCCGAAATTCATGTCCGAATTTCGAGGGTCACCACAAGGTAACGGTTTTATTTTGCTTTGTCTAAAGATCTAAACATATATGTATAATGCTTGCTAATTTCTACCTTATATTTATGTGTATTAACTAGCTTAATCTTACCTAGGCGATAAGTAATCGTCGTGGTATATCATTCACCATAGAACATTGTCTTGGAGTTGCGCATTTAAACGCAATACAATGTAAATATTGCAGCCAAGAGTAACAGTAAATCCTTTTTCTTCATTTATACCTATTGTTAGTTATTAGCCAAGTATTCTTTAAAGCGACCTTGATCGTCTGGCGCAATATTGGCTTCAATATGAACGCCATCTTCTTCGTAGTTTTCGCTTAAAACTTGTGCATTCTCGTGCAAGTATGCGAGTTCCTTACCAGCACTGAGCGGCAAAGTTAAGCTGAACTTCTCATAATTAGAGAATACACGCTTGGTGATCAAGTTGGCTAGTAATTTGATCGACTTAGGGTCGATTGCGGAATAAAGGATGTCGTTTCCTTCAATCTGTGGGTAATTGCGATCAGTCTTGTCGGCCTTGTTGTAGGCGGTGATCATAGGGATGCCCTTAACGCCGATTTCATCAAGAACGTTCTGCGTGGTGCGGATCATTTGCACCATGTTAGGGTCGGAAGCGTCAACGACGTTGATCAAAAGATCGGCGTCACGTGTTTCTTGCAAAGTGGCCTTGAATGATTCGACCAAGTTGTGTGGCAATTTAGAAATAAAACCGACAGTGTCTGACAGAATGAAACTGAAATTATCCTTCAAATCGATTCTGCGCACACTCGTATCAAGCGTAGCAAAGAGCATGTTCTTAACAAAGACTTGCTTGTCGTCACCTTCTTTAGAAAATTCCTTGAGCAGACCGTTCATTGTGGTCGACTTGCCGGCGTTGGTGTAGCCGACTAGGGCGACTTTAGGGATGCGGCTTTGGTTACGACGAGCAGATTTAATCTCTTCTTGGCTAGCCACAGCCTTAAGTTCCTTCTTAATAGCAGAAATTTGCTTGCCAATTGTCCGGCGGTTCATTTCCAATTTACTTTCACCGGCACCACGGTTAGCGAAGCCACCACCACGCTGCTGGTCCAAGTTATTTTCGGAAGGGTGAAGACGTGGCAATTCGTATTGTAATCTTGCTAATTGAACTTGCAATTTGGCTTGCTTAGTTCTGGCACGACTGGCGAAAATTTCCAAGATTAATTCAGTCCTGTCGATTACGCGCATCTTGGTTAACTTCTCAAGATTACGAATCTGCACTGGAGTTAATTCATCGTTTAAGACCAAGACTTTTGCTTTCAAGCCTTGTGCCATAGTTCTGATTTCGTTGATCTTGCCGACACCGAAGTAGGTTCCGGCAACGATTGATTCCGCATTTTGATAGCTTTGACCTACGACTTCCATGTTGTCGGCTTCAGTTAAGTTAGCCAGCTCAGTCATGTAGTAATCAAAGTTTGGATCGTTTAGATTTACGCCTGCAATGTAGGCTTTAGTTTTTTTAGGTTGATTATCAATCATAAAAACACCTCGCTATTAAAATTTACATGTAAATTAATTGTATTACATATTCAATATTTTATGAAAAAATGCGATTATTTAGATTAGAAAACTGTTACAGGTCTAGCCAAATTGAAGGGTATGAGTATATAATAAGAAAGTTGTATAAAGTATTAAGAGGGATAAAAATGACAGAAAAAAATCAACCAAATACTAATACGCACCGTCATCATAAACATCATCGTCATCATCATCGTAAGTTTTGGCGTTGGTTTTGGATTATACTTGGTGTTATCATTGTCATTGCACTTTTTGCTTGTGGAATGATCTACAAGAATTTACGTGATACTACACAAAATATGTATACTCCAGTTACTAAACAAACTAAGAGTAATAAAGGACGTAATCTTGATAATTTACTAGCGCAAAAGAAACCAATTAATATTCTTTTGCTTGGTACTGATACTGGAGCAATGGGACGCAGTTGGAAAGGACGCACTGATACCATCATGATGATGGCAATTAATCCTAAGACTGATAGTACATCAATTGTATCTATTCCGCGTGATTCTAACGCGATCTTTCCAGATTTCCCACAATATGGCGTAACAAAGATTAACTCAGCTTATACATTAGGTGGAGTTGGTGAAACAATCAAGACACTTGATAAGTATTACAGTGTACCAATTGATGGTTACGTTATGATTAATATGGGTGGTCTTAAGAAAGCAATTGATCAAGTTGGCGGAATTGATGTAACTTCACCATTAACATTTGATAACATGGGGTATCACTTTGAAGAAGGTAAGACTTACCATATGAATGGTAAGAAAGCTTTAGCCTTTGCTCAACTTAGACATGGTGATCCGCGTCAAGATTATGGTCGTCAAGATCGTGATCGTCGTATAATTATGGCTCTTCTTAAGAAATCAATTTCACCAACAACTTTACTTAACAGTGATTTCTTAAACTCCATTTCAAATGAAATGCAAACCGATTTAACTATGAATCAAATGTATAAAATCGGTATGGATTATAGAAAAGCTACCGATAATTTGTCACAAGATCATGCTCAAGGTGTAAGTAAACAAACTGAAAATCCTAAGTTCGGCACAATGGAAATCGAGGTAATCAGTAAAGCTGAGAGACAGAGAGTTTCAGATAAGTTAAGAACCGCTCTTGGTCTTTCTAAAGTTAAGGTGGCTAATGAAGATTCTAGCTATGTTATGAATCGCTAGTATTTAAGGAAAGAGAGATATGGAACAACAAAAAGAACAAGAAAATACAATTGACCTTACTCAATTGCTTCGCATATGCCGTAAGCATATTTGGGCATTAATTCTTTGGAGTGTGGGTCTTGCGCTTGTAGGCTGGGGAATTTCATCATTTGTAATTTCACCTAAATATACTTCAACTGCTCAATTATTGGTTAACCAAAAAAATCGTAATAATGATCCTAATGCAGCCTATACTACTCAACAGGCTAATATGCAAATGGTTACTACATATAAAGATATTGTAACTAGTAATAAGATCTTAACAGAAGCATCAAACCGTTTGGCTAATCCAACTGTTGTAGTAAGAAAAGCTAGAAAAGCGGTATATAGAGTTGATCAAACAACAGGTAGAAGAAAATTAGTTAGGAAAGCACGGCCTGCTGTGATTAGCAGAAGTGGTAAAAGTTATTCAATCTCTGCAAAGGAACTTGCGACAAGTATTTCGGTTGGAACTCAACAACAATCTCAAGTTTTTTCAATTTCTGCAAAAGCTGATAATCCGGATAAGGCCAAAGCTGAAGTTAATGCAGTAGCTGAGACATTCAGCAGGGAAATTCCCAATATTATGAGTGTTAATAACGTAACTATTGTGGCACGTGGTACTAAGGGTGTTCAATCATCACCTAATGTAAAATTATTTACCTTGGCTGGATTTTTAGTTGGGCTAGTATTGAGCTTAGCTGTAGTTATGATTCGTGAAATGAGTAATACTACTGTTCGCGACGATGATTTCTTGACTAACGAATTAGGTTTAACTAATTTGGGTCAAATTGCTCACTTCCACTTATCATCTTCGTTCACTATCAAAAAGAGTACAAGTGCGACTAAACGTGAACAAACTAAGAGACGCAGAGTATAATAACTATAGGAGGATGAAATGGCATTATTTAAAAAAAAGCGTGGTACAGATGAAACCATTATTAATGGTGCTAAGTTAATCACTGTAGCTAAGCCTAAAAGTCCAGTCGCTGAACAATTCCGTACGGTTCGCACTAATATTAACTTTATGGCTGTTGATCATGACATTAAGTCTCTAGCATTTACTTCTGCCAATATTAGTGAAGGTAAATCAACTGTAGCTGCTAACGTTGCTGTTACTTACGCTCAAGCAGGTCGCAAGGTGTTATTAGTTGACGCGGATATGCGTAGACCTACAGTTCATACTACATTTAATTTAAGCAATCATGTTGGATTAAGTACCGTAATTTCTTCAAATGCAAAAGAAGTTGAGTTAGATAGTGTTGTACAAGAAAGTGGAATAGATAATCTTTATGTCTTAACTGCCGGCCCAATGCCGCCTAATCCTGCTGAACTAATTGGTTCAAAGCGGATGCGTGACTTTGTTCAACTTACTGAAGATCATTTTGATTTAGTTATCCTTGACTTGGCTCCTGTTCTTGAAGTATCTGATACACAAGAGCTTGCCAGTCATTTAGATGGAATCGTCTTAGTAGTTCGTCAGGGTAAAACTCAAAAGATGGCAATTAAACGTGCTGTTGAAATGCTAGAATTTGCCAAGGCGCACATTCTAGGCTACATTATGAATGACGTTAGTTCAGATAATGCTGGCTATGGTTATGGATACGGCTACGGTTATGGCTATGGATATGGTGAAGAGAAACAGAAAAAAGGCTTTCTTTCAAGGTTTAAGAAGTAATGGTCTTAGTTGATATTCACTGTCATATTCTGCCAGGAATTGATGATGGATCTAAGGACTGGGAAACTTCAATTAAGTTGGCAAGGAATGCTGTAAAAGATGGCATTACACATGCTGTGTGTACGCCTCATACCTTAAATGGCAAGTATACTAATCATAAAGATGATGTCATTCGCTTGACCGAGAATTTCCAAGATATGCTTGATGATGCTAAGATTCCATTAACGGTATTTCCTGGACAAGAAGTGCGAATCTCGGGTGACTTACCTGAAGCGCTTGATAATGATGATATCCTTTTCTTAGATGAAGCAGGGCAATACATGTTATTGGAATTCCCTAGTGATGATGTGCCAACTTATGCTAAAGACATGATCTTCAATATCCGGCAGCGCGGCATTACACCAATTGTGGTGCATCCGGAGCGAAACAGCAGGATCTTGCAAGAGCCACAAATCTTGCAAGAATTGATTGAACAGGGATGCTTAGTTCAGATCACTGCAAGTTCTTATGCTGGTACGTTTGGACAAAAAATAGAAGAAATGAGTCGTCGCTTCATTGAAGCAGGACAATGTGCTTGCTTTGCATCAGACGCTCATGATTTGCCTAAACGACAATATGAATATGGTGCTGCATTAAAGAAGTTGGACGCTGAATTTGGAAGTAGACGTGTTCAAGAGTTTAAAGATAATGCACGTGCAATTGTGAATGGAGATAATGTTCAATTAAACTGGCAGCCGCTTAAGAAAAAGAAGAAATTTTGGTTATTTTAAGACGATATAGAGTGGATGGAAAAAGGAATGATATATATGAAAGATACCAGAATACAAGTGGATGAAAGTAAGGTTCACGGTAGATATTTCTATCATTCTGTTAAACGTATCTTTGATTTTATGGCTAGTGGGTTAGCTTTAATTATTTTATCACCGCTATTTCTATATTTGGCAATTCGAATTAGACATGAAGATGGTGGTCCAGCTTTCTATTCACAAGAGAGAATTGGGAAAGATGGTAAGCCATTCAAGATGTGGAAGTTCCGTTCAATGATCGTAAATGCTGACCAGATGCTTGATAAGTTAGCCGATCAAAATGAAGTTGATGGAGCGATGTTCAAGATCAAGGATGATCCAAGAATTACCAAGATTGGTCATACTATCAGAAAGTATAGTCTTGATGAATTACCACAACTCTACAATGTCTTAATTGGTGACATGTCATTGGTTGGACCTCGTCCGCCTCTACCTTCAGAAGTTGAAGAATACACTGATTATGACAAGCAAAGATTGATGGTTATGCCAGGCTGTACTGGTCTGTGGCAAGTAACCCGTCGTAATGAGGCCGACTTCGATGAAATGGTCTGGCTTGATATTGTTTATATCAATCATTCCGGCTTGTGGGAAGACTTTAAGTTGATTATTAAAACTGTGGGTGTGATTTTGCATCCGAATAGTGCGTATTAGGAAATTAGTTTGAAGGGTGAGTGATTAACATCAAAACTGTAATAATGGTAGCTGCACACAAAGAATTTCCTATGCCCACAGCCAAAGGATACATGCCTGTTCTAGTTGGTGCGGCGAATAATTACAAACCGGGAATTGAATATCAAAGAGACGACGAAGGAGATAATATATCTTCTAAAAATCCAAACTACAATGAACTAACTGCAGTTTATTGGGCTTGGAAAAAATTGAAAGATGTGGATGCTATAGGTCTTGTACATTATCGGCGTTTCTTTTTTGATGCAAAGCCATATTCATTGGATAATGTAATGGATATTAAAAAAATCGATAATTTATTAAGTAAATATGATGTGATTCTTCCTAAAAAAAGAAATTATTATATTGAAACAAATTATTCTCATTACATACATGCCCATCATAAAGAACCAATTGATAAAACTAGAGAAATTATAAGCAAATATTACCCACAATATTTATCAAAGTTTGATGAAGTGATGAATAGACGTAAAGCCCATATGTTCAATATGTTCATTATGAAGAAAGATGTTTTTAATTCTTATTGCAGTTTTATGTTTGGTGTATTGAGTCAGCTTGAAAAAGAAATTGATATTTCAAGCTATTCAGTTCAAGAAGCAAGAGTATATGGATATATTTCAGAATTATTAATGGATGTTTGGCTTGAAAATAATGCATATTTATATACTGAAATTGCATGGGGACAAATAGGTGGAAAAAGCACCATAACAAAAGCAATAGCACTTGTTAAACGAAAAATAGGAATTAGAACAAAAACACATTTTTGAGAGTTTAAATATTACTATGGAAAATAAATTACAAGAATTAAATGAACAAGTTAGTTTTATAGTCCCTGTTTATAATAAATCTGTTGAACAATTTAAGCTTTGTTTAAATTCAATAATATCTCAAAATAAATTTATAAAAGAAATATTAGTAATTGATGATGGGTCTAAGGCTGAATTCGGAAAAGATTATGCAACAATATCAAAAAAAATGGGTGCTAAATATATTTATCAAAATAATAAAGGAGTGAGTTTAACAAGAAACAGAGGTATAAAAGAAGCATCTGGAAAGTATATTGCATTTGTTGATGCAGATGATGTTTTGCAACCAGAGGCAATTCAGCGTACAGATTTTGATAAAAATCCTGATTTGGTAATTTATGATGTCATAAAAAGATCACCGAGCTTTTCTGATGATAAATTATTTTCTTTTCCTAAAATGCAAATATATCCTAAGACAGAAGAATTACTAAAATATGTATTTAGTGAGAGCCTGATTAATTGGAGTGTAGCCAAGTTATACTCCAGAAAATTTTTGCTAAAAAATAATTTATATTTTAATTCTGATTTAAAACAAGGTGAAGATCTTGATTTTGTGGTTCGGGTAATTCTATCCCAACCACATTTAAAATATTTTTCACGTGTAAACTATATTTATAATTTTACAACTCGTACCGGAGATATGAGAATTGAAAAAGATCCATTGGGAAGTTTGCGTGATGCAAAAAAGATTTATAACTTACACATGCAATTGCTAAAACTAATGCCGTCTTCTAATAAAGAAAAATTAAATGAGTTAGTTTGTTCAGAGGCTGTAAAAGAATTATTACGAATAACAACAATGATTTTAATCAAAGACTCGAGGTTTTTCATTAAAAATCATGTAGAATTTCGAGATTATGCAATTGAACTGGAAAATAAGTCGACATATAGCTATTTTTATAAAAAAGGCCTAAAAGCTGTTAAAAATAAGAATTTAATGATGCTATATTTTTATGGGTATTCCAGATTGATTTATCATAAATTGGCAAAAAAATAAGAAAATTAGGAAACAGAAGTAAATTTAATTTTAAGATGAAAAAAAGATTTTTGATTGTAGGCGATTTTTTGGCCGGTAGTGGATTAACAGGAGTTATTTTTAATATTTTCCCCAAAATTTTGAATACTAATATTTGGGATGTTACCGTTATTGGCTATGGAAAAGAAAATAATAAAATTATTGATAAACAGATTCAAAAATTGGGGTGGAAACTGATACGTACACCTTTAGTTACTAAAGATCCAATTCGTCATTGGAAATTTTGGAAAAAATATTTTAAAAAAAATAATTTTGATTATATATACTTCAATTATTCTGCAGCTTGGAATTTTTTACCTGTAAAGTATGCAAAAAAATATACTCATGCTCATATAGCTGTTCATTCGCATAATACTTATTATGGGCATAAATTTAATAATAGAGTATTAATGACCTTGTTAAATGTTTTAAACAATTATGGTAAACGACAAATGTTGCTTAATTCTGATATTAGATTTGCTACTTCTAAAGAAGCAGCAGTATGGATGTTTGGAACTGATAATGGAGTAAACATTAGTCAGAATGGTATAGATTTGGAAAAATATAAATTTGATGCCAATGCCCGTAAACAAATACGAGATAAATATCATATTTTGCCAAAGGATAGGCTTTATGGCTTTGTAGGCGTATTACAACCCCGAAAAAATCCTTTATTTGTGGTAAAACTTTTTTATAAATTATATAAAGAAAATAATAATTCCAAGCTAGTAATGATAGGTGCCGGTGAACTAAAAGATGATATATGTGATGAGATTAAACGATTAAAATTAGAAAAAAATATTATTCTGATTGATTTTTGTAAGGATGTAAATAAGTGGTATTCTGCTATGGATATGCTATTTTTCCCTAGTTTATATGAAGGTCTTCCATTGGTATTGGTAGAAGCACAAGCAAGTGGTCTAAAAATATTGACATCTTTTAATATACCCGAAGTTGTTATAGCTACACCAAATATTTACAAAATGAAAACTTACGATTTGAAAGATTGGATTTTTAAATCCGAGGAGCTATTTTCAGAAAAAATGAATAGGACCATGGATTTTAAAGAACTAAATGATTTTAGTTGTGAACATCAAGCTAAAAAAATAAAAAATGTATTATTTGAATAGCATTGGAGTTATTATATGCTAATTTTATTGATTTCATTAGTGATCTTATTTATATTTTCTTACATAGGAACTGATAAGCAGTTAGCTGCTCCGAGTAGCCTATTTTGTTTATCATTTATTGGGGCGGCTTTTTTTGCTTTATTAAATCAAGAAAAATGGTCATTAATTTTAGATCACCGTACATACTGGATAATTGTTTTAAGTGTTTTTGAATTTGTGCTATTTTCTATAATTATTTGGAGAATATTTAAATATTTCTCGAATAATCAATTATTAACTTATGAATATGGCGAAAACGAAGCCTTAAAAGATATAAATAATTTAAATGGTAAACTTATATTGTTAATAATTATTCAACTAATAATTATTTATCTCATTTCCATAGAATTAAAGCGTGTTACAGGATTATCTAATATTTTTCAGGCAATGTCATATTATAATTTCAATGCAAATAATAATTTGACCATGGATTTAAGTATGCCCAGAAGTATAAACTTGATTTCAAACTTTAGCATAGGAACAGGATTATATGCTGAATTCATAATCGCTAAAAATATAGCAGTTGGTAGAAAACTTAATTATTTTTTGGTACTGGTGGCTTTTTTAGGACTAGTTACATCAATGATATACGGTTCTAGAGGAGGAGCGATAATCGCTTCTTTATCTTTTATAATATATTTGCTAATTGAATTAGGTAGAAAAAGTGGATGGAAACCAATAAATAGTAGTATATACATTAAAATACTTGTTGGCATAGTAACTATATTGATCTTATTACAAGGTACATCCTATTTATTTCAAAGAAAGGGTACCGAAAGTAATCTTTTTGAATACATATCTATATATATTGGTGCAGAAATTAAAAATTTGGATATATTTATTAGAAATGGTCTGTACCCTGTAAAAGGATCTATTTGGGGAGAACAAACTTTTTATAGTTTGATACCTGTATTGGCAAAAATAAAGGGTATTACGGTAAATAAGTATTTTCTAAATATTCCCTTCCAAATGGTTAATGGCTATAATTTAGGAAATGTATACACAACATTTTATTCATGGTTATATGATTTTGGGTATAAGGGAGTACCAGTATTAACAGCCATAATGGCAGTCACATCATCTGTAGCTTATTGTTTTGCTATAAAAAATAAAGAGAAAAATTATTTTGGATCTATATCTGTAATATTTTATGGATATATAGGTTCTTTGGTAGGTCTGTCTTTTTTCTCAAATAAATTTTATGAAGGAATTACCACTTCTTTAATTTATTATTTGCTTACATGGTATATACTGAATCTTTTCTTTAATATTAAATTTAAAAATTGATAAAAAGAAACCGGAGAAAATATGTCTAAGATACTAACTATTGGCGTAGCCGCATATAATGCAGAAAAAACGATATCTAATACTATTGAATCATTATTAGTACCAGAAGTAATGGATAAGGTAGAAATATTAATAGTAAATGATGGTTCAACGGATAATACAAAAGAAATCGTTGAAAGATATGAAAATTTATATCCTGAAACTATAAGAGTTGTAAATAAATTAAATGGTGGTCATGGATCGGTAATTAATAAAACTATTTCGATAGCTAAAGGGATATATATGAAAATAGTAGATGCTGACGATACATTGGAAAAAGAAGGATATGTGGATTTAGTTAATACTCTTCAAAATAATACTGTAGATGCTGTATTATCACCATATTTTACTGCAAATGTAAAATCAAAAGAAAAAAAGTTACATGGTTATTTATTAAATGATGAAAACAGCTTTTACGATAAATTAAAGATAGAATTTAATGAATATTATAAAAACATAAATCCAACGCTTCATTCTATAACTTATAGAACGTCGGTTTTACGTAACAGTAAATGGCGCGTTGATGAAAAATGCTTTTATGAAGATACACAATATAGTTTATATTATTGGCTTGATATAAATGAAATTCTGTTTTTATCTAAACCAGTTTATTGCTATTGGCTCGGAGATGAAAACCAAAGTGTTAACCTAAAAAATAGGCTATCTAGACGACAACAGGCAATTAACGTTGTTTTAGGATTAACTACTTTTTTCAATCTTGAAGAACAAAATATGAGTGTTCAAAAAAGTATGTTTTTTAAGAGAGAAATAGATGGTTATACAACATTTATATATAAACTTTTGATGGCTCTTCCAAATAAAGAGCAGGCTAAAGAAGAAACTAAATTATACGATATTGAGCTAAAGAAAAGTTCGTCAGAGTTGTATAAATGTTTAGGAAAATATGGAACTAGTAAAAAAGTATCTCGTGTTGTCAAATTATTACGAGAATTAAATTGGAAAGGTTACTATATAGTTTATAAATTATTAAATAAAAAAATAATTAAACAAATTACAGTATAAGCAGGAGTAGACATACGGCATGAAATATTTGACAGTGGGATCGGGTCTCTTTGGAGCGGTTTTTGCTCACGAGGCTGCAAGACGTGGAAATAAAGTTACATTGATTGAAAAAAGAGATCATATTGCAGGTAACATCTATACTAAAGAAATAGATGGTATCCAAGTTCATCAATATGGTGCTCATATTTTCCATACTTCAAATAAGATAGTTTGGGAATATGTTCAACAATTTGCTGAATTTAATCGTTACACTAATAGCCCTGTAGCAAATTACAAGGGTCATATGTACAACTTACCTTTCAATATGAATACTTTTAGCGAAATGTGGGGAATTAGAACTCCACAAGAGGCTATGGATAAAATTAATGAACAACGTCAAGAAATGGCTGGTAAAAAACCTCAAAACTTAGAAGAACAAGCTATTTCTTTGATTGGTAGAGATATTTACGAAAAGCTCATTAAGGGCTACACTGAAAAGCAATGGGGTAGGCCATGTACTGAACTACCAGCCTTTATTATCAAGAGATTACCAGTTCGTTTAGTATACGACAATAATTACTTTAATGATGACTATCAAGGTATTCCAATTGGTGGTTATACTAAAATGGTTGAAAAGATGTTAGATGATCCTAACATTACAGTTGAACTAAATACTGATTTCTTTGATAAAAAGGATGAATATTTAAAGAATTACGACAAAGTAGTTTACACAGGTATGATTGATAAGTTCTTTGACTACAAGTTAGGTGAACTTGAATATCGTTCACTTCGCTTTGAAACTGAAGAAAAGAATGTTGATAATTACCAAGGTAATGCCGTAATTAATTACACTGAAGCTGAAATTCCATATACTCGTGTGATTGAACACAAGCATTTTGAATTCGGTAAGGGTGATAAAGATAAAACTATTATCACACGTGAATATCCAGCAGACTGGAAACGTGGAGATGAGCCTTATTACCCAGTAAATAATTCTCGTAATAATGAAATGTATGCTAAGTATGCGGAACTTGCCAAAGATACAGATAGTAATGTGATTTTTGGTGGTCGCCTTGGGCAGTACAAGTATTACAACATGGATCAAGTGATTGATGCAGCTCTTACAGCTGTAAATAATGAATTTGGTGAATAATTTTTATGAAAGTCGTTAGGAACTATCTTTATAATGTAGGCTATCAAGTTCTTGCAATTATTGTTCCACTTATTACATCTGCATATGTTGCACGTGTTCTTCGTCCCGAAGGTGTTGGTGCAAATGCATTTACGAATTCGATTATTCAATATTTTATTCTGTTTGCCAGTATGGGTATTGGATACTATGGAAATCGCCAAATAGCTTATGTACGCGCAGATCGTAAAAAGATGGCTCAAACCTTTTGGGAAATTCAAATTGTAAAGACAATTATGACGCTGGTGTCATATATTTCTTTTGAAATTTTCATGATGTTTTATACTAGACAGGCCGAATATATGTGGGCACAATCAATTAATTTGATTGCGGTGGCATTTGATATTTCCTGGTTTTATGAAGGAATTGAAGACTTTAAAGTTACAGTCTTAAAAAATTCTTTCGTAAAGATAGTTTCGATGATAGCCATCTTCTTGCTGATCAAGAATCCAAGTGACGTAACTTTATATATAGTGGTTTTAGCTATTTCCACATTACTTGGTAACTTAACTTTGTGGCCTAATATTAGACGTGATTTACCAAAAGTGAATCGCAGAATTCTAAATCCTTGGCGTCACTTCTTACCAATGGCAGAATTATTTATTCCGCAGATTGCGACACAAGTCTATGTTCAATTGAACAAAACCATGTTAGGCGGGATGGTCAGTGAAACGGCTTCAGGTTATTATCAATATTCAGATAATTTAGTTAAATTGATTTTAGCCTTGGTTACCGCGACTGGAACCGTTATGTTACCTCACGTGGCTAATGCGGTGTCAAAGGGTGATGTGAAGAAAGTTAATCAAATGTTATATAAGTCATTTGATTTCGTTTCTGGTGTTTCATTTCCAATGATGTTTGGGATAGCTGCTATTTCATTAACCTTGGTTCCAAAGTATTATGGCCCGGGATATGAACCTGTTGGCCCAGCAATGATGATCGAATCGATAGTAATCCTGATGATTGCATGGAGTAATGCACTTGGTGTTCAATATTTGGTCCCTATTAATAGAATTAAAGACTTCACATTTTCGGTTACATTTGGTGCGATAGTAAATCTGATTTTAAATATTCCATTAATTCACTTATGGGGACTCAATGGTGCAATGTGGTCGACAGTTATTTCAGAAACTGCGGTAACTCTATATCAGCTGTGGGCTGTTAGACATTTACTAAGTTTTAAGCGGTTATTCCATGGCATGTGGAAATACTTTATTTCTGGATTAATTATGTTTGTAGTTGTCTTTCGGATGAACAGAAATCTGTCAGAAACTTGGTTAATGATGGGGTTAGAAATAATAGTTGGTGCGGCAGTTTATGGTGTACTAGTAATATTGTTAAAAGCTCCAATTGTTAAACAGGCAAAGGAATTAATTGGTAGTAGATTATCTAAAAGTAATTAATGCTTGTAATTTTTTAATATAACTAATGGTTCTTGGATGATATCTTCTGTAAAGTATTATCGTTTGATAAAATCTGAACTAGTAAATATATTCAATATAATTAAAAATGAAAAGAAAACTTAAGAAAAAAACAAAAAGAAAACTTAAGGAAAAAATAAAAAAAACTGGCATAACATTCCTTGATAATATTGATATATTGCCAATGACTCTCATATATGGATATTTTATAATTTTCCTGTTATTAATAATATTTCTTTATACTTTATATATTGTGGGAGCTTATGCACCTCAGTATCTTAAAGAAATATATAACTTGACAAATACTATTTTATTCATAATGGTTTTCATTAGCTTTATTGCATCTGTAAAGTTTTATCAGTATGCCAAAAACATACGATATTGGCTAGGCAATGTGATTAAGATAATTACTGACCAAATCCCTACATGGATATCTAGATTATTATTTCTTCTTTTAGGCGTCATAGCAGTTTTGGTGCTTAATCAGATGCTTAATCAACTGACTAGAGGTATAGTGAATAAGTTGATTGGGAATATAGTAAATGATTGCTCTAATTATAGTGCACTAATAGCAGGTTTGGGTGGCTTTTGTCTGCAAATAATTATTTTTTCCGTTCCTGATCTCAAAGTATCATTTGTATATAAAAACAAAATAATAAATAATCATAAATTACAGAAAATTAGCGATAGGTCTGTATTAACAGTAGTTACTACAAATAAAGGAAGAGTGAAAGCCACATATAGAATATTAGGAATCTGTGCAGAAAATGAAAAATATAAAGTATATAATAATGGATTGAAATCATATATAGACCAACCGAAAATTTATTATAGAAAAGATAATAGTAATATTCCTATAGGGATGCATGCTATAACTTTAGATGAAAATGAAAGTTGTGTCTATAGTTTACGATTCCAAAAATTCCCTGAAAACAATTTTTTTATTGTATTTCTGGAAATGCCAAATAAATTAATTTTTGTTCCAGCATATGTTAATAGTGACTCAACGCAAAAAAATGCAAAGAATAAAAAGATAGTTAAAAGAAAATGGAGTAAGTTTCCTCTGATATTTCCTATATTTTTGTTAGCGTTAAGTGTAGGATTATATTTTCCTAAAAGAAAAGCAGATAATAAAATAAATGATACTAAAATTAAGACGGAAGTTTTTTGTAGTAAAAAATATTATATTTTACAAGATAAAATGTATCGAACTTCTAATACTTATAGTATTTTTAGTACTTCAGTAAAATTAAGGCGATACCAAATAATAAAAAAGGTTCAAGCTAACAGTAAGAAATATAACTGTTTAGTCGAATTGAGTACGGCCAACACTATAAATCTATATTTTAATAATTGCCGAATAATTACTAACAAAGGAAGAAAATTCAATTCTGAAATTGAGATCTTTAATGTGAAAAGTAAGAAAAAAACTAGAATTTATAGAATAGTAACTAATAAACTAGATGTAGATAATTTTAAAAATATACAAAACATAGAATTAAGTAGTTATAATACCGTTACTAACAAAAAAGATAGCATAACTTTAACGGTATAAAGAGGATTAGTTTAGTATACGCATATTTATTATGAAACTGTCAAATTCTATGTGTAAATAATAAATTCCCCGTTGATAGATTTTGACTTTCCTTTTAATCAAAATATGATTCTAGTGTATCTTGAACCAGACCGAAGACTTTATGGATTCGATTATAGTAGCACTCATTGCATTTCATTACCTGAGTTCCAACAAATATATCAAGCGATTGCTTCTGTTGGGAATTCTGCTTTGGGCTTGGTTTTGCGTTTGCGTTTGATCACGTTATTAAAGGATTCAATCATATTGGTTGAGTAAGTTGATGCTCTGATCTGTTTAGGATAGCTGTAAAAGACCAGCATATCTGGTTCTACTTCTTACAGGTCTTTGATCATTCTAGAATATGCTGGCTGCCATTTTTTGTAGAAAACATGCAGTGTTTTTCTCCGTGATGTTAATGAAGACTGCTTCACGATCGAAAGTGATCCGCTTTAGCGGAACATAAGTGGCATCCAAATAAATACAAAAGAATTTATCGTTTAGCTTGCGCTTGTGATAAGCTTCAATCTTAGAAAGCAGCTGCTTAGAAATATTTGAAACTGCAGCCGGAGAATAGTAGCTGCCATACATCTTTTTCAATCAGATCGGCAATTTCACGCGTGGTAATTCCTTTAGAATACAATTTGATAATGGTTTGTTCTAATTCATCCGTGTGCTGCTTTTAAACAGGCAGAGTATGCTGGTGAAATTCTCTATTTCTGTCTCTGGGAACTTTGATTGCAATGGTTCCAAACTGTGTGTCAATTTTGCGATAGTAGGTACCATTTCTAGAATTGCCAGTATTCCAGCCATCACGCTCATAAGGATCATAACCGAGAAAGGCAGACAGCTCAGATTCTAAAAGATCATTGACAGTCTGAGCAATCTGCTTACGTAAAACATCATTAATTTTATCTTGATTGAATAGTGCATTAGCCATGTTCCTGGTAAAATCATTCATAGAGGAATCTCTTTTCTAGTATGTTAATCTGGTTCTTTGTCAAACATCCTAAAGTATAAGGTGAATAGAAGCATGACGATGCTTTTATTCACCTTT
>NZ_CABUIW010000052.1 GCF_902491705.1 uncultured Lactobacillus sp.
TATAAATGTTGATATATCAGCCTATATAAGAACTATTTACTGCCTGTTTGGGGCACTTTTTGTATTTTAAATAGTTTGCGATAGTGTCCAAAACGTTGATATAAAGCCATTTTTAATTTTAGGTTTACACTATAAAACACTATTTTTAATCAATTCTGCGGAAAAATTGCGGAAAAAACATAACCGCTTGTCGGCGTGGTAGATCACTGATTCAGTGGTCTTTTTATTTTGCCTGCGGAAAAATTCAGTTATTTCTTTTAGGGTGTCTGAATTGTCAGAATACATAATCATCCCCATCAATTGCTATCTAAAACAGTCATAAAATTAATGGCCATATAATTAAGAATGCGATTATATCAGTGTTTATCATGTTTTAGCCCCCCTACCTAAAAATTTTTAAAATTAGGGCTTACGTACAAGGTGATTGCAATGTGTGCGCTCTTTTTTGAGTGATTGAGGGGGCGGGGATGTTATAATTAGTCTGGTTTGCTTTAATTAATATCTCAGGGGCGCTCTCATGGTAGAACGTCTTTTTTTAGTACAATCATTTAGTTATCAGTGCAAAATTAAGATAGATTGCACCGATAAAGCAAAAGGGCAACTAATCCATTAACGGTTAGTTGTCCCTAGTTGTTTAACTCTTGCTGTCGTTTCTTAATGTGACCTAGTAGCATATTTAGGTCGTCTTTTGTAGCGTCCTTAAGAATAAAGCTCTTGGCGATTGAGCGCCTATTAATATATTGAACGTGTGCTTTATTCTTACTGCGATATTTATTAATTGCTTTGTGTTGAGCTTTACTGATAGCCATGTTATTACTTTCTTTCAATCTTAAACTTAATTAATTTCTTGCGCTTATCTTTTGGGGTATGTAACCACGTCTTGAACTTCTTAACATCCTGCTTCCAGAGGGCTACTGTTTCACGAGGGCTATATACATCTAGGGCAATAGTAACGTGTTTGTTTTTTGATTGATACTTAAAGCGTCTCATATTCTCAACCTCGCTTTTAAATGCTATAATACATATATGAAAAGCCCCAAAGGTTGTTGACTTTGGCGAGTCAACCTTTGGGTGGCGAATAACCACTAATCAAAAATTACTACTAACTTAAAGCGCAAAGGTATTAAGCTAAACTCAACTGAGAAAGCTTTCACTGAGCGCTTTTTGTTTTTGCTCTTTCTGTTCATGGTAACCACCCCCTTTCCTTAGGGGCTAGCTATATTATATACATATGTAAGATAAAGTGCAATAGGAATCTTTGATTAACGCTAAATAAATACGGTATCATTAGGCTATTGAGTGGGACAAAATTAAAAGGGCGATCTAGTGTGGGTTCTAGGTCGTCCTTAGTCGTTTAGCTTGGCTTTTTGCTCTTGTGCTAGTGTTATAAGTTTAGTTAGGTCGTCTTTATCTGCATAATGTTTAATAAACGTTCTAGCATTGGAGCGATATTGATATAGTTTAGTTTGCTGTGGATGGCGTTTCTTGTATCGTTTAGTTGCTTCAGCTTGTGCAAGTGAAACCATGATTAAACATCCCCTTAAAATTGCAATTAGTGTAAAATAGCGTTTTATAGTGTAAACTTTTCGCTTGTATACGTATATACTCATGTTATAATTACATATGTAAAAGGGCGCTAGATTGTGTGAGAATCTAACGCCCGGCGTTTCTTGCTAGAGGTTTCAAGCGTTAGTAGGTCAAACTATTAACGCTTTTTTAGTACCGTTAAAATGATCACAATTACAATTACTAGCATTTTACAGCTGGTAAATGTAACGCTAATCGTCAAGGTACTTCACCCCTAGACAAGAAAAGAAACACTTTCAAGACCAGCGCCTCCGTTTCTTGCTGTACTTGTAAGTCGTTGGTCATTGTCTAGCATTTAACGCCTTGATAAAAATTAGGGGAGCTACCCTTAACTTTTACCATGTCTATGATTATATAGTTATGCTTAATACGTGTAAATATTTATTTGATTAGCTTAGTGTCTTTATCTGGTATCAGTGAATACATTAATAACAAGGCTTCATGTTGCTTATTATGGAGTGTACGCTCTGATATTTTCATCCCTTGCTGTTGCAACTGTTCCAGCGTCTGAATAACTGAGTATGAATTAATAAAACGATACTCAACAATCATCCCACTGGTTAAATCGTGCTGCTTAACCTTGCTTACAATATTCTCCCGTTCTTTGAGTTCATATAAAGCCATTGAGTGGGTGCTTTTATCCTTTGTGGTAATATATTCAGCATTCATAAAAGACAGGCGCTTGGCAATCAGTGAATAATCGTGGTACTGCTTGAGGTAAGTTTTGGCAATCTTGACGGCTTCCTTGTCGTCAATGGTGGGGATGATTGACACGATAACAAACACTCCGATATAATTTATTTATTCAGAACCATTACCAGTAGAGGGTGCATCATTAATTGGTGTGCCTTTTTTTGTTGCTAATGTTTGAACAATAGAATCAAGACAGCAATTAATAATAGCGTAAAGGTGGTAGCTAAATTAAAAGCCCAATATGCGCTAGTAATTGACGTATGGAATAAATGAGCTAATAACGTGTAAAGCATGTAATCATCAAATGAATTTAATAGCATGATTAGGCATCCCCCCTAAAATAATTAATGGAATTTGTTACGTATAAAAGTCGATGAGCGTTCCTGCAATATTAACAAACCAACCCCCGTTAAATAAAAACGGGGGCTTTTTAGTATGTCCTATTTTGATAGCAAAAAAGGGCGATTATTGATCTTTGTTGCTTCTTGTTTTGACGTAAAACGTTATTGTATCAATGATTACAGCTAACAAGTCATAATCAATAATAATCAACTACGAATTAATTAAAAAAGTAGTGTTTTGTGAGATTCTAGTGTCTGTACTTAATAACCAGTAAAGCAATGATAATCACTGCAATAACTGCGGTTAGTTCATACGTCCAATAGGTTGAATCAAAGAATAGAATCATGTTATCAGCTCCAATCTAACAACGAATTATTAAAAACACCAACATTTGTTAGCATTCTTTTAACTACAAACAGCCCCGAAAATGTGCAATTTTGGGTAATGATTTCTAATTAAGATTGCTGTTATATCAGCTTTTTAGATGGATTGATAAATTGTACATTGCATGGAATAACTACCGCTTAATTATTCCGATATTTTTATACGCTGTTGTCACTTTGTTCTGGTAGTAACCAGCATAAAAGCGATGATGTTTCTGATAGACAAACCCTAACAGTTCCATGTTGTGCTTAAATTGTCGATTGCTTAGCGGTGTTAAGTCCTGCTGATAGCAATAATCTAAGTAGTGATTATAAATAACCCGACTAGCAACATATAAGCGCCGATCCTTTTTGATGTTGTCAGAGAATACGAAATTAACAACTGTTGGATCTGCTTTATCTTTGTTTCTAACTCTGAAATGATAATCTTTCTTACTTTCAGCCATCCACTGGGCTAGGGTGCGCCTACTTGTAACATATCTACCACGATACCAACTCATTTGCTTTCATTCCCTTTGTACTGGTCTTTCATGTAGTGGGTAAATAGCCATATAACCGCAATATCAGCAAAAAGGCTTGCCAAACTACATGCAATTGCTCCAATTAACAGACACGATACAAGAAACATTTAAATCAACTCCATTTCTCTGTATTCTAATTTTCGTTTTAAAGCTGTCTAAGCCGTTTTAACTCTTAAATGATTAATTATATTAATTGCCTATTACTCGTTTTAAAACAGCCCGAATTTTTGAAATAAACGTGTGTTCTGTCGTAATGGAATAGGTAGCAACTACAATCAGTTCCCTTTGTCGTGCATTAGTCAACGTTAAACATCCTTAAATAGCTGATATAACAGCTTTTAGGTTTAAATATGATTGAACGCTCTTACAAGCAAAAGAATAACATCCCCTTATCATCGCTTGATGCAATAAAAGGGGATGCTTTTTATTTAGCACCATTTGTTATGGTCTAAGTTATTTACCTTGTCTAATAGGCTTTGAGCGTTTTCTTTTTGCTCTGCTGTTGCCTCTGGGTCGTTTAGAACAGTGGTAGATACCGTTTTCAAAGCGTAACAGTCCATGAGAACTTGTCCCTTATGTACCTTGAAATGTTCGTCTGGAATATGAGCAACAAGAGGATTTTCAGCCTTAAATCGTTCAATTGGATTGTTTTTCGCTACTTCAATTAAGCCCTCGTCTATTGCTCGTTGAGTGGGATTGCCTAACTCGTCAATCATCCCCTTAACAACTAGCATTTTATATAGTTTGTCCTTGTTAGGGTGTAAACCAATTGAAAGCAGATGATTATATGCCTGTTCAATTAAAGGTGGGTATTGGATATTGAATTTCATTTTTTTGTCCTCTCTTTTTATAGGGTGTCCAATGTGCCTATGCCAACAAAAAAACATTTTTTTGTAGGAAAATTTCTTTATAGGTTCTCTTAAATAGGAGCAGTACGTAAGGCAAAGATAACCATTGCAGTAAATAACGGTATACTATCCTCGTTTGTTGAAGCTAAAGAACTACTTAGTTTAATGTCCCTTATATTAATATCTGGATGTTCTGCTAACCATTTATTCATTAATATATCAAGTTCGTTTTCGTGATATGTACTAAAAACTTTTACCCTTGTCATGTTATTACCTCGTTTACTTTATTGTTGGTGTTTAATACGTTATTCCAATTGTTCTACTTTGTTCCAAACGCTGGAACAGGTATAATCCCTTGTCGCTCTAGTGATTAAGCAATTTCGTTCCGTGTTCCGCTCGTTTTTTTGTTCGTTCTTACATAGATGTATTTATAGCCTATTTTTTTACTCTTATGTCTAATATTACTAATTATAAATGGAACAATATATAATAAACGCTGTTATAGCAACGATTTTCAGTGTTACACTTTTTAAAAATACACGGAACAAAAAGAGGAACTGGAACGTTATTCTTTAATAAAACAGCGTTGGCTTTTATGGTCGTCCTTTCTAAAATCGTTGTAATCATAATACGATGTGCTTTTAAGTTGGTTAATGTCACTATCACTCAAAAAATCTAATGGTCTGGATTTCTTATAATTCCAGCCGTTACGTTCCATTAATGGTTTAATTCTTCTAGTAAATGTGGCTCTGGTCATGCCATTTTTACTGTTATTGTCGTCAACATATTTACGAAATAGAGCAAACAACAACGCTATTGGTATTCTGGTACTTTCTAAGTTAGGAACAACTTCATTAACGAAAGATAAAACGATGTCATTCTCCAGTTGTAAATCATTGACTGCTTCTTGGCTTTCTTGTGTGTTGATAATGGTATCAATATTAACTTGCAAAGCTTTTTTTAGTATCCATTGCAACAAGCGCTGGTCTTTAACGTATTCATCTTTGACTTTTCGTCCGTCTGGGGTATCTGGGTATTGATGGTTAAACTGAATTAACCTAAACCGTCTATATAAACCGCCTGATGTATCTTTAAATCGTGGGAAGCCGTTCATAGATTGAACAATCGTACAGTAGAACTTAGCAGAAAAAGGGCGTTGTCCTTTTGGATTAATTAATACTAATTCATTGGTAACGATGCTTTTTAGCGTACTGCCATTGTCAATATATCCTTTCGGGTCGTTATCATCTCCAATGATTAAACTTGCTCCATAGGCTTGGGCTAACAAAAAAGAATGATCGAACTCCTCTATTTTTAAAGCGGTGTAGTTATTCTTACCAACTAGATTCATTAATAAGGCTTCAAATGTACTTTTACCAGTGCGCCCCTCACCATTATCAATTAAACAAAATAAAACGTTGCTAGTCCGTCTGTTCTGAATAACACTAGCTATCATTTGCCATAAGAGTGTGGTTTTATCCTCGTCACCATTTGATAATTCTTTAATCCACTTGCTGAATGTCCAGCCATTATAGGTGGGTTCGGGGATGTCATTGTCTACGTATTTTGTGGCAACTTTACTGGTAAAACCGTATTTCGGATCGAATGGTAGCAACTTCTTATTTTCCTTATCAAATATGCCATTGCCAACGGGAACAAGGTTGATGTTCTTATTAATAGACTTGGTGGGGGCTTCAATCCTTAACCATTCTCGAATGTCTTTTCTAGCACGTGAGTTGGTGGTGTCGTCAACAGCTAAGATGAAACTATCAAGCAATCGATCGCTGTTGGTATAAAGTCCAGTGTCTAAATCATAGAAAGATAGAGGGGCGTTTTCCACGTCTTTTGCACTATCTCCAATAACTGCAGTTTTCAAATGCTTTTCTAACATGTAAGCAATTGAACGGGCTGGAACATGATGTACAATTTCTACTTCTTGCCCGTTTTTCTTTTTAACTTCTTTGTGTTCCTCTCGCCATTTTTTACCTGTTTCTTTTAAGAGATTAAGTAAATCATGGTTACTTTTAATGGTTCGATCTTGACTGTGCTTTTCTTTTGCTTCCTTATGTTCTCTGAATAAGGCTTTTAAACCTTGTGACGCTGGGTTATTTGTTGCCAATGCTCTGTTTTTCAAGATTTACCGATCTCCTCTCTGATTATGCTAGACAATATTTTTTCAAGTTCTTTGTTCTCCAATGGTGGGGAGTTGAAAGAGTTAGCATATTGAAGCAATAGCCAAGCAGTGTTGTCGTCTGCTCCAGCGTGTATCATTTGACCACATAAACGGGTCATATAATCGTTTCTTTGTCCCTCTGGTGCGCCCTTAACTAAGTTATCTAACACAATTCCCGTCCACTTTTTGCCCGTATGGTGTTTGCTCCAGTCGTTCTTAGGATTGTTGAGGGGATGATGTTTGTTAATAAACTTAACTAACTCTGTTTTTGGCTCTCTCATTGGTAATTTGTTGAGCCATTGGTAACTACCTTTTGATGTGGTAGAGGGTGGAACGATAACATAGTTATTAATGTGCGCTTTAATGTCTATTCCTTGCTTCAATCCGATAACTTGATTAACGGGGATGTTTTTAGGCTTTTTATAAAACAATTGATTTCCACCGCTTGCCGTTAATTGTGCTAGGGTGGGGGCAATTAAACCTGTATTTTTTAGAGTTTGGTAAGACTTCATACCGTCTTTTCCATGTGCTTCTTTTGTGTCTATGTCTAACACAAAAAAGTCAACAGTTCTTAATGCGATGTTAGCGTCTGGGTACTTGCTCCAGTAATACTTAACTTGTTCAACTGTAAGTGGTGGGGTGTTAGCAAACTTAATCAATGGTCGCTTGCCTTGTGTTGGTAAAACATAGAAGCCTTTTTGGGCGTATTCAATTGCGCTCTGTAATTTGTTCAATGCTATTTCATCCCCTTTAATTTGCTGTAATGTAATTGACCATCAACAAATAATTTAGTCAGCTCTGTGAGCCGTCTAAGCGTTTCTTGGTCGTTGTTGGTCACTTGCTTAATGCGATTGATTAATTGCTGTCGCTCTGGTTCCTGCTCCTTGTTGTGGGGCAAATAGTCGTTATTACCGATTGACTTCATCACAAAATACAGTTGCACGGTGCTTTTATTGCTGTTGTGAGCTAATATCGACAGTTTGGAATATAGATCACCGTTGAAGCCGTCAAGATAAACTAGGTACATATGCACCTGTTTAATATCATCCCCAACAAACTTGCCAATCTGCTTAGCGATCTTAGTTGGTTCTTTGGCGTTGTCCGTATCTTTGAGGTATGAATGCCAAGACAACAAGGCAAGATAAGCTGTTTTAATGTCCCATCGTTCACGGTGTCCGTCTGGGGCGGTAAGAGTCACTAATTGCATGAATGTTCACCGTCCTTTTCAATAACGCTTGCTGAATCAATAATCTTTTTAAGTTGTTCAGCAACAGCGTTAAAACGTGTGTCGGTGACTACCTTAGCATTGCTTACTAGCTCGGTTGACAGCTCGCCCTTAATAACGGCTAGTACCTTATTGCCCTTGTGGTCGTCTGCTAAAATAAATTGGTAATTATCGTTATTCATTGTCTTATTCCTCCAGTTATTGGGGATGTTAACCCCGTGATTGATTGAAAGTTACATGTTAGAATAAGCAAGCAACGGGAAGCCTCGTTGTGCTTATAATTTGAGCCTGTTAGCGCTGTTTGGTGTGGTAATTATCCAGCGTTAACGGCTTTTTATTTTGTTTGAACATTATTCTTCATTCCCTAATTCAACATTACCGATTACCTGTGCTCGCTTACTCATCATCGCTATTTGAGAGGTAAGTGGTGCTAAGGCTTGTTTACGTTCATCATTATTGGTGATGATGTAGTAGCCGTTAGGGCGCTTATATTGCGCTCCAATTGGTACATGGTGCAATACGATTAAGCGATAAATGATACCCCGTACTTCACGGTTGTTTAGTCCTGATAGTTTCACCAGCTCTTTTAGTGGTTTAGGGCGGTCAATTCCTTTTGGTAATAGGTCATAAATTGCCTGTTCGTCTTTATCTAAATGTTGCATGTAATGCATCCCCTTTACTTGATGATTAACTGTGCAATTACGTCAATTACCAGAACAACAGCGGGTAGGGTAGCTAGGTAAGCCCATAGCCGTTCACTTGGTGCTGTGTCCCAGTAGGCTAATATATGTCTGTCAATAGTTGCTAATATCTTCATATGGTTCACGTCCTCCAATATCCATGCCGGCAAGCTAGATAATTATGTTTATTCTTCGTGCTTTTGCATAAAGTCATCTAAGGCTTTTCGTCTGAAACGACTTACGCCCTCAATCTGGATTGTGGGGATGTTGTATTTCTCCAGCCATTTGTTAAAGACACCCCTTGATACACCGCAATAAGCGCTAGCTTCCCCTTTATTCAAGTAAGGCGGGAAGCTGTTTTTGGCTTGGATGTCTCTAACTGCGCTGTCTAATGAATCAGAAATCATTGCTTTAGTCGCTTCTCGCAAGTCGTTTGGCAACTCAACTTTTAAGTTTTCCATGTTTTCAGCTCCAATCATTAAGCTAGCAGTAAAACGCCTTTTACTTCATCCCAAGTTTTGTTAAGCCCTACGAGTCCGATTGCAATATTTTCCAGTTGTCGATACCGTTCTTGTTCTTTGACTGTCAAGCCATCAAGGGCTGTTTTAACGTGTCGTTGCTTCTTGATTTGCTGTGCCGTTAAACCAGTAGCTTGTTTCAATAAAAGCTGTGTCATGTTGATGTAAATATGTCTAGGAGCTTGTGGCCATCCTTTTATTGCATCTGTTAATGACCTACGCTGTGGCTTTTCAACTGCTCTATTGATTTGTCGTTGAGTTAGTTCCTGCTTCATACGATAAAACTCACGAACAAGGGCAACTTTAAACTCAACAACTTTTGAAGTGTTATCTAAGAATGTAATTAATAGTGTCGCTTGCTGTTCAGTGAGATGATAAATTTTTTCTGGTCGTCCACGACCTTTTAATTTACGCATTTCAAATGCCAAAATTCCGAACTCTTCTAATCGCTTTTTATTAGTCCTAATTAGCTGTCTTACAGCGTGCAATGAGTTATTACTGCATTCTGCGATGATTTTATCTGTAGTGTATGGTTCCTCATCCAAACCATGAACGAACACCAAGCCAGTGAATGCGCCCAAGTTATGCTTTTTTGTGTTAGCTTCGATAATTTTCTCCGTCATGATTTAACATCCCCTTTTTATTGATTAATTCCATGCTATCAACGATTAAGCGGCTAAAACTATTCGCTTCCTAAAGTTCAAAAAACAGATTTTTACACTTCCTTTCTTGATTGATTAATAGCAGTCTATCAATGCTTTTCAGCTCTGTATTGATTACTTTCGTTTGTCAAAATCACTCCTTATTTTGTTTGACTACGACACGATGATCAGCCATGAACTTATCAATATCGGACTTACTGATCCGTTTGGACTTGCCTACTTGGATAGTGGGTAAGCCTTGTTTGATGTAAGTTCGCAATGTAGTTAAAGATTTAATGCCCATATATTTCATTGCTTCAGTATATGAAAAATAATTAATCATTTTATCTATCCTTTCTTTGAATAGTCTACAAAAAAGACAACTATACTTGTCTTTTATCTCGAAGAATAGCACTTTAAAAATAAAAAGGCAACTGATTATTGTTTAAAAATGACAATAATAGTTGTCTTTTACTTAATAATGATTTATTTTAGAATAGTAAACGAGGTGTTATTTATGATCCGCAATAGATTAAAAGAATTGATGGACGTAAGAGGGTTAAAGGCTACTAGGATAGCTAACGATATAAATAATTTATCAAGGAATACTATTAACTCTACTGTTAATAACAGTGGCAAAATGATACAGTTTGAAACCGTTAATTTGCTATGTCAGTATTTAGGAGTAACGCCAAAAGATTTTTTTGAATATTTGCCATTTGATGTATCGGCAACTGTTGATGCTGATGATGATCCTATTGTTGATACTCCTGATTACAATGAGGTTCCAGACAATTTTTATATAAAGCCTTTTTACTTAAATCTATATTTAACAAAGACTAGTAATAACTATTCAGCAGGTGAAAGTAAAAAGACGTTTGAATTATCTGTTATTTCTGACGAGAAGATTTTATTTAGATCTTCTGATGAATTTGGAAATAATAATTTTATTATGGATGTTCCATCGTTCAAGGTAGTTCTAGGCAATCCACCAATAGAAGAGAACATGAAGTCACAAAAAGAATCATTTTTTAAATTTTGGAATGAAGATTTAACAGATGGATTTAGACAAGTTATACAACAAAAAATAACTAAATCAATCTATGATTATTTTTCCAATTTTCAGTCAAATAATAACTATATTGAAATTCCGTCTTACATGTCAGTTATCTTTCCTTTTGGTGATTTTAATTCCAGCTATTCAGAGTTAAATAGTGGGATAGTTATGACTTATAAAGGTGGTACATATGATTATAAGGGATTATTGCCATTTTAAATTTAACAAGCGAGGAAGAAACATGAAAAAGATAGGTTTAATCTGTGCTACTGCACTATTGGGGATGAGCTTAACGGCTTGCGGTAGTCAATCAACTAAAAAGGCTTCTAGTTCCAGTAAAACTAGTTCTAGCAAGGTAGTTAAGCACCACAAGAAAGCTAATAAGCATTCAGAAAAGAAACAAGAATCAGCTTCCAGTAATTCAAGTTCTGTTGCTGGTTCTTCAAGTCAGCAGGCAACAAACCAACAAGCACAAGGAAATAATAATCAACAGGCTTCAGTAAGTAATAACGGACAACTACCACTGTCTACTGATTTGCATGATTTTGTTAATCGCTATGGTGAATCACCTGCTGCCTACTTGTCAGATCATTATGGAATGTCACCAGAACAGGCGGTACAGTCCGTTCCTAACAACATGAAATCATCTGGTGAGATACAGGACACCTACCAGTTACAGCAAGGACAGGATCCATTTAATCAGTGATTTAGATAGTTCTATAATTGACAGGTTTACCCTAAAGGTTTTCTGCATGTTTCATGGCTTTAAGCCTTGATATGCTTAAGATTATTTCTGCTGGTTTTCTGCTGATATAGCTAGATAGATAGCTGAATATAGTTAATACATAGCTGTCTAAATCATCCCCTGATTACTGGGGATGTTAAAAGCGTTAAGAAGCGTGTGAAAGCGTTAAAAATTTAACGCTACTAATATCACCACTATTATTGCTACTGTTAACACCACTAATAACACTACTCCCAATTTTGGAACGTCTCCCCAAAATTGGGGTCAGTCATTTTAACTTCAAAGCCGGAATCTTAACAACATTTCATAACAACTCAATACATATCCTTTAATCATTCCATGCCGGCAAGCTGAGCGAACGAAAGAGGTAATTTTATGAGTTATGCGAAAAAAGCAAAGTCCGGCTATTACGGTATAGCAACGTGGCGAGACAAGGACGGTAAACGACACCAGAAATCAGCCGGCTGTTTTAAGCTGAAGCGTGAAGCACTGGCGGAAGCGGATAAGCTAGAAAAGGAATTAAACCAGCGCAATGTTAATTGGCAAGATGTAACCTAGTTGATTATTACAAGCGATGGTATCAACTATACGAGGATAACCGAATAACCCACGTTACTAAAAATCGCTATAAAGTGATCGGTAACGTGCTCGAAGATTATTTCAAAGATACCAAGTTAAGCGATATTAGACGGTCAGATTATCAAGCATTTATTAACTGGTATGGTGGGAATCATGCGCGGGATAGCGTTTCAAAGTTAAATAGTGCCGTTCGCTCTACTGTTAGTTGTGCTATTGACGATGATATTCTTACCAAAGACTTCACTCATAACGTTAGGCTGGTGTACAACAAGCAACGTAACCGTAAAGTTGAGTATTTGAACAGTAAGGAACTAGCCGAACTAAAAACAGCGGTATTATCTAAGCTCTCACGGTACAATACAAGCCGTTACATGATACTAACAGCCATTTATACGGGGATGCGTAAAAGTGAAGTACAGGCGCTTACGTGGAAAGATATAGACTTCCTGCATTCCACTATTTCAATTAGCAAGTCGTGGGATGAAAAGAAAAAAGCCTTTAAGCCTACTAAAACGGAATCAAGCAACCGAACGATTAAAGTTAACCGTGAGCTGTTGAAGCATTTAGCAGACTTAAAGGCAAATAATAGTGTCATGGTCTTTCAGAACGTATTAGGGACAGTTCCAACGAGTAACGCCCTTAATAAATGTCTACGGTCTATTATGTCGGATATTGGTATTAAAAAACAAGGTTTCCATTTTCATTCATTGCGCCATGTTCATGTTGCCTATTTGCTGAGTAAAGGTGTGGATATTTACGCCATTAGTAAGCGATTAGGTCATTCAAATATCACGGTAACGCTTAATACTTATTCATATTTGATTGATGAATTTAAAGCCAAGAATGATACTTTGATTATTGATAAATTGGCGGAATTATAGAAATCTGCGGAAATACTGCGGAAAAGCAAAGGCAAAATGCTGATATACCGGCGTTTATGCATGGTATATTATGCCTGTTTGGGGCATTTTGTATAGTCTGCAATCATTGTTATATCAACGATTGAAGCCTTGAATGTACATCTTTTGTACGTTCAAGGCTCTTTTTATATATATATTTAAGGTGTTTCTCAATCTGCTCCTCAGCTTTATTCTGATATTCGTCTACTAGGTAAGAGTATACTTTACTGGATATAGTGCAATTATGAGGACACTTCTGTATTACTACAGCTAGTTTTTAAATTTAATAATGAACAGAAAGAAGACTATCAGTTGAAGAGAATATTACTTTTTGACGTTAATCTGCTGATAGATTATTATTTCAAATTTTGGCTTTAAAATGATTGGGCCATCGCCCTAAGATTGTGATACAATACCGTGAGTAATATTATAGCGTGATTAACAAAGCGAGGAAAAAATGAAACGTGTTAACTTTTTTAAACGTTGGAAAATTGCTCTGGTGGTTATCATTACTAAATTGCTGACCTTTCATGCAGCTTTTGCCTCAATGGGGTCAACTGGTGGAGGGGGCGGTTCATCAAGCGGTGGTGGAAGCTCATCAAGCGGCAGCAGTATTATAAGCAGTGGAAATGGGAAATCTGGAGATAGCTTTAGGGCATTCTTGTTTGTCCTGTTTTTCTGTGGGTTATATATTCTTAGCTCTGTCAGCAAAATGGTGGTGCAACTTTACCGGAGGACTCGTGACATCACGGAAGTTAATGGTTTGTCCGAATGGATGTTAATTCCTAATGTGAAGATTAAGGACTTTAAACAAGGACTCAAGAGAGCTAAGATCCGCTTAGAAAATGATGCTGTTGATGATCAATTAGCACAGAGCTTAGTCGAGACATATGCTTGGGCACAATTTGTTTATGGTCAGTCGATTCGTCGGTGCTTTGCTGACAGCAGTAATTATTTGGATCAGTTGAAATCACAACTGGGACGGGTTTTCCTGTCAACAATGCATGATGAAATTATTGCCAAGGCATCGAACGGGATCATTGATGATGTGCTGGTTAACCATGGAAAAGTCGTATCAGCTCAGAAAATTTCACCTGACCTAATTATTGCAAAGGTCCAAGTAAGCGGGATTGATAGTGAAGTGAATGTTCTCTCTGATTTTAATTCGCCATTTAAACGGCAACAGTGGACAGATTATGTTGTCTTTGGACGAAAACAAGGAAGTGCGCAGTGGAAGATTTATAACATCGTTTATGGTGCCCACTTCCACCTGAATGGAGAAGACTTTAATCATCAACAGAGCCTTGATATCAGTGGGTACACCGAAGAACATTTGGAAGTTTCGCCAGAGTTAGTTAAGTCAGCTGAAGACTATAAGAAACGTTTCAATCGGCGTAAAAATGTGAAAACGGTGGTCTGCTGGATAGTGTTCATTCTGGGATTACTGTTTGTTAATCATATTTTAGGTTAAATAAATGGCACTATGAATCCTACTATTTCAGGATTGGTGGTGCCATTTTGGGAAGGGGTGTCAGTATGAAAGCCTTATCGATTCGGTCGGATTACGCTGCTGATATTATGAATGGGACAAAAACTGAAGAATACCGTTCATGGTCAACTAAGTATCGGGGAGACCTGTTGATATGCAACACTGCCAAGAAGATTCGGGGCTTCGTGCCGGGGTATGCCCTCTGTGTTGCTAAAATTGTTGGCATTGAGCAACGGCAAGACCAGGGTGGCTCTTATTATGCTTGGAAGATCGCTCCGTTTGCGAAAAATGGATCATATTGGATTAAACCAATTAAAGTTAAGGGGCAATTGCGGTTATTTAATGTTGATGATCATCTAATTGAACGGGCCCCATTTACAGATATTCATAGTAAGTCGGCAATGGAATGGATTAACAAAGTGATTGCACCGCTTCGTTATTAGGAGGAGATTCAATTGCAGTTTGTTGTTGCTAGTCATAATTACGATAAAATTAAAGAACTTCAAGAGATCTTTCGTGTTTGTAATCATGAAGTAATTCCATATACGGACTTGCTCCCTAAAATAAAATTCCCTCCAGAGGGGAACCGGTCATATGAAGAAAATGCTAGTGATAAAGCACTCTTTATTAGTAAACTTCTTCCTAATAGATTAATTATTGCAGATGATTCAGGGCTACTGCTTACAGCTAGGCCCAAAATTCTTGGGGTGAGGACAGCACGTGATCTTACAGACTATCCCACGCCCCATCAGTATGCACAGCACATTATTCGTCTTGTTCAAGGAAAGAACCGCACGTTTATCATGCAGACCAGTATTGCGTGTGCTCATCAAGGGAAAATTATTAAAGTGGTTGATGGCACATTAAAGGGACAAATTGCAAGCACTGAACGTGGAATTAACGGTGAAGGATTTAGTCGAATTCTCATTCCGCGTGGTTCAACTAAAACATTAGCCCAGATGACATTTAATGAAAGCTATCTGTACTTAACACGGGCACGGGCTGCTGAAAAACTAATTAGATTCTTAAAAGAAGATCGTGATCAATGCTAGACAAAGGTTAATAATCATCCCCGCAAAAACCAGTCGTGAATGACGAGGATTGCCAAACGTTACAATTTTTTCACGGAAGGCATTCGCGGTAAGAATAAAGAGAATAATAGAAATGACAAGCCAAATAAGATTAGCGAGAAGGCTAGTCTTCCATGTAAGGAATAATTGAATTATCTGGCAGGTTAGGAGAATAAAGAAAAAACAACGGGTAATGATTAGCCAATTACTAACGTGCTTCTCCATTTTGGCGTGGAGGCCAGCCGTGGAAGAAATGAATAAAATAACAATTGCAAATAAAATTAGAAAATTTAGCATCGGGAAATTCCTTTCAGGATCTGATTTTATCACTGATAAGAATTTATGGGCTTTAAGAGAGACACTTTACTTGAAAAAATGCTGAAAAAAGTGTATTGTACATTATTGTGTTTACTAGAAAAATGAAGGGGTGATAGCCTGTGGCTGATTTTGAAATTGGTGATCTTGTTAAGGCAAAGAAATTTGGCCCAACGGATCATGACTTTACCGGAATCGTTGAAAAAGTCTACAATAATTCTGTTATGATTTCGATTCAGGACTTTGATCCTAGCGATAAGAATGGGGTTAATGAATTAAACAGTCGTGCTGTTATTCGGCAAAGTGAAGCCAAGATGATTAAGGCTGTTCCACGTACTGAAAAAGCTGACGATGAAGACGAAGATGATGACGAAAAGTCTTCCAAGTCATCTGCTGATTCAAAGGCAACAAAAAAATCATCAAAAAAGGCTGACAAATAGTTGGATTAGCGATATACTTACTAAGTAATTGCTATTACTTAGTTTATGCGGGTATAGTTTAGTGGTAAAACTTAACCTTCCCAAGGTTGCGTCGCGAGTTCGATTCTCGTTACCCGCTTATAGAAAAAGCAAGGAAAACATTTTGTTTTCCTTGCTTTTTTCATTAATGTCTTTAGACCTAGTTGAGCACGGGAGCGTAGCGAGTGTGCGAAACAAA
>NZ_CABUIW010000053.1 GCF_902491705.1 uncultured Lactobacillus sp.
GAGTAAGGCTTAGTTTCATATACTCAAAATTCTGATCAAAGAGAACAAATATCATGCCTTTCATTTGACTTATTACCACATGACTTACTACTTGAGACACTATAACTTCTATTGAACTTATCAAAAATTAGTAGCCTTTGCAACTGCCTAAAGATTAAGTATACTTTTTGTAACATTATTTTCCTAGAAAGGCCGATATTATGACTGAAGAAAAAACACATTACTATTTTTCATTGATTCATTTTACAATCGATGACCTAAATATCAACTTAGTTATGCCGCAAACTTGGCAGGCAGTGGACCTATATCATGCAATTGCAGATGATCGAGCAAGCTTAGGTAAATGGCTACCTTGGGCTTACAAAATGCAGTCAGCTGATGACGAAGCCAAGTTTATCAAGGGTATTCAAGAAAAGATGATCAATCAAAGAATGATTGTATTAACGATCTTGGTAAATGGCCAACCTGCTGGAATGATCGACTTGCACAATTTAGTCAAAAATAAAAAAGGCGAGATTGGCTACTGGCTCTCTAGCAAGTTCCAAGGCCACGGCATCGTTACCCAAAGTACGCTCAAGTTATGCCAATATGCTTTTAGCGAATTAAACTTGCAATATGTTGACTTGATTGTTGCCACCAAGAACACTTCAAGTAGCCGCGTAGCTAAACATGCCGACTTTAAGTTAATGGGCGTTCAGCCCAAGCTCATCAATGACGAACTTGACGGACAGATTTTTAGAAAAATTAATCCTAAAACCAGCCAGTCAGATCTTTAATAATGAAAAAGATGATGGGAACTAGTAATGCTGGTAAGAAGTTCAACGTTTTTACATCACGAATTTTTAGTAATGCGAGACCAGAGCAGGCAATTAGAAAACCACCCACGATGGAAATTTCTGCGACTAATGGACCAGTGAAAAAGCTAGCTGACAAGAATTTGGCAACTAGATAAATACTGCCTTGCCAGCAGAAAAGCACAGGTGCAACTAGCATCATGCCCCAACCAAAGCTAGCGCCGAAGACCATTGAAGTGACAAAGTCCATCATGGCGTTGGTGTACAACATGGTGTAGTCGCCTTTAACTGCCGCCATTACGGGGCCAACGATTGATAAAGCACCGATACAGCACAGCAAGATTTCTGTGGCTAAACCTTTGCCTAGATTGGACTTACCAGCTTTAGCAACTAAGCGGTCAAAGTGGCCTGAAATATCTAAGGCAGTGCCGATAATGCCGCCCAGTGCTAAGCTGACAATAAACAAGACAGGATAGTGGCTTTTAGGCATATTGTTAGTGACGTTTTCCCAACCAATGCCTAGTGCGGCTAATCCCATAGCGATAAACAGAACGTCTTCAAAACGCTTGTTTAAGCCCTTTTTGAGTAAACAGCCAATAGCTGTGCCCACCAATAATGCGAATGTGTTAGCAATTGTTCCTATCATCCTTTTTCACCTCTAGATTTATTTTAGCGCAAAAAAAAACCACGATTAAAGCGCTTGAACATTAAAATCAGGCTTATAATCGTGACGATAACCTTTACCATTAAGTGGTAGCCAATGGAGGGAACTGATCCTTCCCTTCTTGGTACAAACATTATAGCATAATAAAATAGCATCCCTAACTAGAACATTACTAGTTGGGGATGCTATTAATTTTTTACCAGTGGAAAGACCACTTACTGCTGCTTGAAGATGATGAACTAGACGAACTTGACGATGAAGTGCTATTTGCACCATAACCAGAATTTGAACCACTTGCTGGCTTATTTTCGTTCTGATCATAAATCTGATAAGTCGTAAACGCCGTTGGATCATCCCATTTAATATGGTTGTTTTGCTCATTCAATTCATTTTGACGAGTTTCTTCATTATCTAGCGTTTCAGTTTCAAGTCCCAGATTTCTTCTCAACTTGTTAGAAGTCTTTTGTAACTCTTCAGTTGAAGCTACCTGAATTGATGCACCATCGATCCAAGCATCGTGGCCTTGAATATATCCGCTCTTTAAGTTGCTCATGCAGCCGCGGTAATTGAGCGCCAAACTAAGCATGTCGTTGAATGACAAGTTAGTTTTGACATATTTATTAAAAATATCGACCAATTTGCGGTAATTACTAATGGTATTAACTGACATCGCCTTGTGGGCAATTGCTTCAATCACCTGACGCTGGCGAAGTTGTCTACCATAGTCACCACGTGGGTCTTCTTTTCTCATTCTGACGTAAGCTACAGCGTGGCGGCCGTTCAAGTGCTGCTTACCCTTGTGGAAATCACACCAATCATATGAGAAGTCAAACGGCACATTAACATCAACACCGCCAACGGCATTAACTAAACTGCGCAGCGCCTTCATATTAACTTCTACATAGTAGTTAATTGGCACGTTCAACATACTGGTAATCGTCTTCATGCTTGCGGCACTGCCACCTATTTCATAGGCTGAGTTTACCCTAAACATGAAATATTTATTACCTGGATCTCCCTTAATATCGGTTAAAGTATCACGCGGTATTGAGGTCATTGTTGCTGTATTCTTTTGTGGATTAGCTGTCGCCAAAATTATGGTATCGGAATTTCCTCGGTCATGACGACCTTCAATCCCTTGGTCAACACCCAAAACTAAAATTGAAATTGGCTGTTTATTGGCAATTCTAGCAGAAGCTGGGACATTACTACCGCCCTTGCCATCAATTGCGCTGTGAATCGTAAAATACATGTGTGCTGCCCAAGCTACGCCCAAGCAGACTGCAACTAAAGCAATCAATCCAAAGAAGCGAGCAAACATATTGCCTGGCTTATATGAAGATTGATCCGCTGCAATAGCATAATTACGGTGAAGATTAAGCGAGGATTTTTTATTGTGATAATCTTTCCTATGTTCGGAAGTTGGATCCATTCTTTTTATCGTTTCCCTTCAAAATTAATACAAGTTCATTTGTATCACTTTTAATCTCTAGATAAAATAAAAATAGCGATAATTAATAATAACTTATTTTTTGCGTTCAATCCCATAACAGCATAATATTGTAACCAAATTGAAATAACGGAGGAAAAAATATGGCAATTCCAACCAGAAATGAAGTCCCTGAAGACTTGAAATGGGACTTAACCAGAATCTTTAAAAACGACGAAGAATGGGAAAAAGCTTACGCTGAAGCTCAAAAACAAGTTGATGAATTGGGTTCTTTGAAAGGGACATTAACTCAATCAGGTAAGAGCCTTTATGAAGGTTTAAGCAAAATCTTGGCAGTTAAGCGTAATGTTGAAAACATCTACGTTTATGCCACGATGTCTAGCGACGTTGACACTTCAGATGCACACTATTTAGGCTACGTTAGCCGCGTTCAAACTTTGGCTAACCAATTTGAATCTGTTACTAGCTTTATCAGCCCTGAAATTTTGAGCATTCCTGCTGAAAAACTTGCACAATTCAAACAAGATGAACCACGCTTAAAAGACTATGAACACTACATTGAAACAATTACTAATAAGCGTCCACATACTTTGCCAGCTGAAGAAGAAAAAATCATCGCTGATGCTGGAGACGCCTTAAGTGTTTCAGAAAACACCTTTAACGTTTTAACCAACTCCGACATGGAATACGGCTATGTTCAAGATGATGATGGCAACATGGAACAATTGTCAGATGGTTTATACTCACTTTTAATCCAATCACAAAACCGTGAAGTAAGAAAAGGTGCCTTTGACACGCTTTACGCTACATATGGTCAATTCCAAAACTCTCTTGCTTCTACTCTTTCTGGCGTTGTGAAGAAGCACAACTATAACGCTAAGATGCACAAATACGATTCAGCTCGTGAAGCAGCATTAGCTGAGAACAACGTACCTGTGCAAGTTTATGACACTTTAATCAAGGAAGTTGATTCACACCTTGATCTTTTGCACCGTTATGTAGCACTCCGTAAAAAGATCTTAGGCTTAAAAGACTTACAAATGTGGGACATGTACGTACCACTAACTGGTAAGCCTGCTCTTTCTTACAACTTTGAAGAAGCTAAAAAGGTAGCTAAAGAAGCCTTAGCTCCACTTGGTGAGGACTACTTAAAGCATGTCGACTATATTTTTAACAACCGCGTAATCGATGTTGTTGAATCTAAGAACAAGGTAACTGGTGCATATTCAGGTGGTGCATACGATACCGACCCATACGAATTATTAAACTGGGAAGATAACGTTGATTCACTCTACACTTTGGTTCACGAAACTGGTCACTCAGTTCACTCTTGGTACACTCGTAATACTCAACCTTACGTTTACGGTGACTACCCAATTTTCGTAGCTGAAATTGCTTCAACCACTAACGAAAATATTTTAACTGAATACTTCTTAGACCACATCACTGATCCTAAGACGCGTGCATTTATCTTGAACTATTACCTTGATTCATTTAAGGGTACCTTGTTCCGTCAAACGCAATTTGCAGTGTTTGAACAATTCATCCATGAAGCAGATGCTAAAGGCGAACCTCTTACTGCTGATACATTAGACGATGTATATGGTCAACTTAACCAACACTACTATGGCGACAGCGTTGAACCAGGCGGCGATATTGCGCTTGAATGGTCAAGAATTCCGCACTTCTACTACAACTTCTATGTTTACCAATACGCAACCGGATTTGCGGCAGCAACTGCTCTTGCTAACAAGGTTGTTCATGGTACTACTGCTGATAGGGATGCATATTTAGGCTTCCTTAAGGCAGGCTCTAGTGATTACCCAACTGAAATTATGAAGCGTGCTGGTGTTGATATGACTAAGCCAGACTACTTAGAAGATGCATTTAAGACATTTGAAAAGCGTCTTGATGAATTTGAAAGCTTGATTGAAAAATAAATCTAAATATTCATGTAAATAAAAAGCATGTTTCACGTGAAACATGCTTTTTTTATTTTATCTTAAATCATACCCGTTAACAGACCAGTAATGTATAAGAACACACAGCAGACAACTAGATACAAACTGCCCCATTTAACAGTTTCTTTAAGGATTTCACCTTCATCACCCTCGCGGCTAATTGCACCTGTTGCAACGGCGATATTTTGTGGTGAAAGCATCCCTGCCGTAGCACCGGTCATGTTAGAAGCAACAACCCAGTATTTGTTTACTCCAAGGCTAGTTGCTGCAGACAATTGCAAGTTACCAAACAAGACGTTAGCTGAAGTTGCAGAACCTGTTAAGAATGTTCCTAAGGCACCAATTAATGGTGCAAACAATGGATAAACTGGGCCAAGCAAGCTAACTAATGCAGCTGCTAATGCTTCAGTCATACCTGCGTAAACCATGACTTTGGCAAGACCAACGATTGCACAAACAGTCACTGTAGTTTTACCTACACCCTTGATTGATTCAATCAAGATTTGCATCATGCGCTTGAAGCTTACGCCTTGAATTGAGCCACCGATTAGCGTTGCAATTAAGATTAATGTACCTGGGGATGAAAGCCAGTTGATTGAAAGAGTATTAGGATTTTTACCACTATAAACAACTAAGTTGGTTGATACCTTGCCTAATAAGTTGTTAACGGGTGGCACTAGTGATGAAGCCAAAATTACAAAGATAAAGATCAAAATAAAGGTCGAGCAGGCTTTAAGTAGTGCCTTATTATCAGGACGTTCAACGTCTGGTTCTTCTTCGTCTTCATGCCATCTAGTCATCCAAACAGTCACTGCAATTGAGCAGATGGAACCAGCAATTGCAGGAAGTTCGGCACCAACAAATCTAGCGGCAATCACCTGGGGAATAGCCATAGCTAAACCAGACATTAAAGTGATAAGGCCAACGCCCTTAATAGCTTTTACACCGCCACCAGTTAAAATGACCAAGATAAATGGTACAAGTACAACCAAGATGCATAACTGCAAAGAAACAAGGAATGAAAGTGCTACTTGGTCCAAATTAGTTACTTCACCTAAAGTTAAGATTGGCAAACCAATTGCACCGTAAGCAGTGGCTGTCGTATTGGCGATCAAACTGATTACAGAAGCTTGGATCGGCTTTAATCCAAAAGCAATTAAAATCCCTGCAGAAATCGCTACGGCCGTACCAAAGCCGGCAATTGATTCTAGGAAGCCACCAAAGCCCCAAGCAATAATCAAAACGATAATTCGCTTATCTGTAGAAATGGTGGCCAGCATGTCCTGAATTGTTTTCATTCCACCTGACTCAGTCGTTACATTATAAGCAAATAATGCCGCTACAATTACGAACATAATCGGCCAAATACCCATGATGATACCTTCTAAGGCTGCGGTCAGCGTATTTGGTACAGACAATTTAAAGCTAAAAATTGCCAATAAGATAGTTAAAGCAAGTCCAATTATACAAGCGCGAGCTGCTGGCATACGCATTACACCCAGCGAGATGATCAGCCAGATAATTGGAATCAAAGCTATAAAAAATTTAATCCACATCTATATATCTCTCCGTCAAAAATTCTCTAATTATATATTTAATCATTTTTAGACAAAAAATAAAAATTTGAAACATATTTCAATTAATTCGTGGATTATTAAAAAATCAGGCTGAATAGATTCAGTCTGATTCTTTTATTTTGGTTTATTTTAATGATGTTTAATCAAGTGAACTGTATAAGCAAATAGATAAATCACTACTTCAATTGTAGCTATAAAAAATGTCGTAGGCCAATTAGTAACAAAGGCCAAATATAATCCTAACCAAACGCCTACCAAAGCAAATACAACGGACCAAATAATCATAGTAGATATTGTTTTACCAATGTAACGTGCTGTCGATGATGGCAAGGTTAACAAAATGAAGACAAGTAATGAACCTACAATTTGTGCACCAATAGCAACTGACATAGCTAATGTAATTAAGAAAACAATTCCAACAAAACCAGTATGTACTCCATGTGCTACAGCACCGATATGGTCAAATGAATCAAAATTTAAATTCTTTTGCACTGATATTATTAGTATCAAGATAATAACTGATAGTATAATCAGTTCCATGACGCCTTGCTTATCCACGCCGATAATACTACCAAACAAAATATTGGTGGCATAACGGCTATTGGAGCCTGAAATTGCTAAGAACAGAACCCCTAAACCAATAAACAAAGCAGAGATTGCACTGATTGATGATTCTTTTTGGTCGCTGTGCATTGATAATTCACCAACGCAAATTGAACCCAATAACGTAAATAGAAGCATCCCCCATAACGGCGCTATCCCGATAAATACGGCAAAAGCAGCACCAGCAAAGCCAATTTCTGATAATGTGTGAGCTAAAAATGCATAACTACGCGCTACAACATAAATACCAACTACACCACAAGTGATTGCGATAAAAGTGCTTGCTAAGAAGGCATAACGCATAAATTCATATTGAAACATCATTCAAAGTCCTCCTTAAAGTCTTTCATCTTACCTTGCTTAACTGTTCCTTTATTCAAATACAAATATTCATCCATATATTTTTTAGCCAGAGGAATATCATGCGTAATGAACAAAACAGTCATATTCTGTTCTTCATTCAACTTTTTAATTAGCCGCATCAGTTCTTCTTTAGCTACTGGGTCAAGGCTAGCTGTAGCTTCATCCAAGATAATCATATTAGGTCGATCAAGCAAAGCCTGTGCCAAATATGCGCGTTGCTTCTGTCCACCAGAAGCTTCACCCATTCGAATATTTTGGATTTCTTTAAGATTAGTTTCTAATAGTTCATGATCAATTTGTTCTCTTACCTTTTTAGTTTTAAAAAATGGAGCATTCAATTCAATGAAAGAACGAATTGAAAGTGGATATTCTGTATCAATATTTCTAAATTGTGGAACATATCCCCATTTAACATCTGATGAGAATTTATAGGTTCCACTAGTTGGAGCAAGCATTCCCATCAATATTTTAATTAAAGTTGTTTTTCCCGTTCCGTTTGGTCCTAAAAGGGCTGTCATAGATCCTTTTTCTAAATGGAAATTCAGGTCTTGAAAAATAGTCTTAGTATCAAATTTAATCGTTAAATTACTTACATCCAAAATCAATTGAACCTACACCTCTCATCTGCTAAATACTCCTCGCTTCAACTAATAAAAAAGTCCTGTCTGGATTACTAGACAGGACTTTACTATTATTGTTAGTTGCTATTCATCTTCATCTTTTTTGTCTTCGATTCTAAAGATATTTTCCCATACATATTGGAAGCTATCTTCATCATCTGGAATTTCTACCGGTTGAAGATGTGCCCACCATTTATCCTCATTTTGTTTAGCTAATTCTTGATATGGTCTCAGATTTTCAATTTCTAAATAAATATAAGCAAGGCTGGATTTTTTATCTAAATATACTGAAGCATGATGGACAATTGCTTTTTTTAATTCTTGTTTTACATTCTGAAAGTTAAAGTTTAATTGATTAAACTCAGATACAGCTGCAGGATTAAGCCACATCTTTTTTCCTAATCTAATCACCATAATAATTAGCTCCTTACTTTATATCTTTACCATAACGTTCTCTCGTAATTTCATCCAATGATTTACCACGAGTCTTAGGTGTCCAAACGGTACCGATAATTAATGAAATAGCTAAGAAGACAATCATTAATGTTCCGGCAGCTTTGAAGCCCATTCCATTCAAAATAGATGGGAAGATAATTGACCAAATACCAGCACTACCACGAACAGCGAAGAACATAAATCCTTGGGCACCGGCACGATATTTAGTTGGGAACAATTCAGTTGACCATAATGCGTACCAAGCTTGAGCGCCGATACCAGCTGAAATACCCCAGATAATAACAAAGGAGATCAATGCAGGCCAACCCATACCGATGTAAGTAAGAATTACCCAGGAAATTAATGCCATTAAAGCACCAACGAAGAAGAAAATTCTATGATTCCATTTATCACCATGAAGAGCAAAGCCAAAGTAACCAGCTAAAGCAGTGAATGCCCATAAAACAGCTTGCAAGATGTTAGCTTGCATGTTGGTTAAGCCACCAGCAGTTTCATAAACATATGGCATAAAGAATCCCATAGCTCCGGCAACTAAGTTCCAGAACATGTAAACACCAACTAAGAACAAAATTGATTTAATACTTACAATGTTTGAGAACAAGTCTTTATATGGGTGCGGCTTTTCACCGGTTTCTTCTTCATGCTTCTTTTGTTCAATCCATTGTTGAGATTCAGGCAATTTTCTCTGAAGAAGCCAAGCAATAAAGGAAATTACTGTCAAAACAGCAAATAAAATTCTATTACCATTTACTCCTAATGGGGAAAGCAACGTCCCACAAACGAAGATAATTACAGGTCCCATTGACCAAACAAATTGTGAAATACCAATATTTTTAGCACGATTATTATCATTTGAAGTTTCTGAAATATAAGTCCAGGATGCTGGAACACCGGCACCTACTGCCATACCATTAATCAAGAAACCTGCAAGTAACATTGGAAAGTTAACTGAACAAGCAACAATAATTGTTCCCAACATGTAAACCAACATGTCGTAAGTATAAATTAACTTTCTCCCATATTTATCTGATAAGTGTCCACCAATTATCGCACCAATTGCGGCACCAAAGGCATTGGCACTTAAGGCACCTAGCCAACCTACTTGCAAACTATTCAGTTTCAAGTAAGAAGTCCACAATGTTAAGCCGCTGGCCCCTGCTACAATACTACCTGAGTCCAAGAAGTTGGTCAGCGATACTGCCCACGTTGAACCATTACTTTTATCTGCCATTATAAACGCCTCTTAATTTTTAAAATCTTATTATTCCAAGGATCCTTATCTCATACCTTACATATATATTTATACGTTTTTATGTAATCGCTTACAATGACACACAAACTCCTCTTTAGTAACATATTGCTATATTTATTTGAAAGATCAAAAAACGGCCATAAGTGAATTATTTCATCTATAGCCGTCAAAATTTATAAATTTTCTATCCTATAACATATGCCGAATAAAACAGCCAACCTGCAAGAATAATTGAAAAACCAAAAGTTATCCAAGAGACTATTCTAAGCGACAGATATCTAATACTATACTGTCCCAAATAGCCACCTATAAATAGGCCGATCGCCATAGTAATTGCCATCATCCAATTAACATGTGCGCCAAAGATAAAGACAACCAACGCAACTAAATTTGCTAGAGCCCCAACAATATCTTTCATGGCATTAATGGTATAAAATTCATCATCGGACAAATAATTAATACATATCAGGTGTATTACACCAGCAGCTGCGCCAAAATAACCTGAATATAAGCCGCCAAAAAACAGACCAATATAGGCCATAATAATGCCAAATTTGCTTCTCTTTTTTGGCTTATTCTCATTACCTTTTTTGCCATTAGCCAGCATCAATCCAATTGAGGAAAATAATACCAAAAAAGGTACAACTTTTTCAAAAACTTTCCCAGGAAATGCAATTAACAATAAGCCACCAACAATAGAACCTGTCAGTAAAAACAAGCAATACTTACCAAATTCTCCCCAATGGCCTCTCATTTTCTTCGCTGATGCCAGCAGAACCCCTGGCCCAGTGAAAATTAGCGCAGCAGTATTAGTGATGTTAGCTGCAACAGGTGAACATCCCGCAATTAGTAAGGCCGGATATGAAACCAGCGAAGCCATACTAGCAACTGCCGAGACAACACCAGATAAAACACCTGCGATTATTAAAAATACTATTAATCCGATTGATGACATAATGAACATCCCCTATAAAAAGAAAAAGTCGAAATATATGATTTCGACTTTTCTGTTTAATTAAAAATGATCGATGAGGTAGTAATTACTTAGCTTTATTTTGTAGTATCTAAGAAATTCTTATAATTAATCGTCCAAAAAGCCTTTTCTTGGGGTTACGTGGAAGTATTTAGCAATCTCTACTAATTGCTTATCTGTAATTTCGTCTAATCTGTTTCCGCCTTGAGCTTGAATAGCAGTGAAGATAGTAGCAGCCTTTTCAACGGTTTCAATTAAGCCAAAACATTCATCTGGAGTATCGCCAACTGCAAACATACCGTGGTGTGGCCACATAACTACTCTAAATCCATCTGCTACCTTAGCAGCAGTATGTTCACCAATAACTGTAGTACCTGGTGTTTCGTAAGGAATAATACCTAAGCCTTCTGGTAAGACTGGCATTGATTCTGCTTGCATCTTCCAAATAGTCTTACTAAAGTATTTTTCATCCAATGGTTGAGTAAATGACATTGCAATCAAATTAGTTACGTGACAGTGCATAACTACTCTTTGGTTTGGATCTAACTTTAATCTAGCGATATGGTTCATTAAGTGAGTTGGGAATTCACTTGTTGGCATTGCGCCATCGGTGTAGCCCCATACGATTTCACCTTTCTTACCATCATCACTAATACGAACTAATCCCAAATCTTGCTCAGTATTTTGAAATACATTCCTAAAGTAGCGTCCCGTTCCCGTGACCAAAAAGTATTGCCCTGCCAAGGCACTAACGTCAAAACCGAGGTCAAATGTTCTCTTAACTTCTTTAACATCGTCGTAGTCCTTTATTTCATCTGGGGTAATACGAATACTCATATTACCACCGTTACGCTCATCCCAACCATTATCATAACTTTGACGAGTAATATTACACATGTCTCTAACAAATGTTGAATCTTTAAATTTAGCCATCTTTATCTCCAGACAAACTTAATGTTTAAGTTTAATTCTAATTTCTCTTAAATTGTACGTTCTTTTCGTAATCTTTAAGTTCAGTGTACCAATCCATACCAACAGGAACATTGTTGCGTAAGCAGAATTCGTCCCAAACAGCACCAAATGGGAATGACTTAAGCTCTTCAGTTTCAGCTAATCTCAAGGTGAAGTCGTAGTGGTTTTCTGCATCCTTCAATTGTTGAATTGGAGTAAGCAAACCAAGAAGCAATGCCTTTTGAGTTGAACGAGCACCGATTACCCAAGCAGCTACACGGTTAATAGATGCATCGAAGAAGTCCAAACCAATAGTAGTCTTTGAAAGTAAGTTGTCTCTTACTAAGGCACGCATCATTCTAATTAACATATCGTTCATTGCAGGTACGTGGTCACTGTCCCAGTGTACTGGACGAGAAATGTGTAAGAACATACCCTTACCAAATGCTAAGAATGATGATAAGTAGTCTGATGGGTCAACTGCTTCGTGGAAGTGACCGATATCCATACACCAATCTTTACCTCTAGTTAAAGCGTAGTTGTTGTAGAACAAGTGTGAACCAACAGTGTAACTTTCAACACCAGTACCGAATAACTTACCTTCGTAAGATTCCATAGTGTTCTTTTCTGGGTACTTCTTCTTGTTAATTTCATCAAGTGATTCAATCAAGCGTTCACGTGGATCCAATCTGCTGATTGGTTCATCTTTCATACCATCCATGATCCAGAAGTTATCGATTGATTGAGCACCTTGTTCTTCACCCATGTAGTTAGAAATAGCACGAGCATTTTTACCAACTTGAATCCAGTAATCACGAACACTCTTTTCAGGACTTGCTAAAGTCATGTTTTCCTTTACTCGTGGGCTTGAGAAGAATGTTGGGTTAAAGTCAAGGTAGATACCCTTGTCTTTTGCATAGTCAACCCAGAACTTAAAGTCTTCAGGACCAACTTCTGAAACATCCTTCTTCTTACCGTTAGTTACAGCATAGATTTGGTGTAATTGTAATCTTTGTTTTGCAGGGATTAACTTGTAAGCTTCATCCAAGTCACTAGTCAATTCTTCAGGATTTCTTGCAATACCAGGATAATTACCTGATACACCAATACCACCTGACAAAGCTGCATCTGGTGTTAAGAATCCGTGAATATCATCACCTTGCCAGCAAGGAAGTGATACTCTAATGTTTTGTAACTTCTTTAATACTTCTTCTGTATCAACACCAACTTCGGCATAACGTTCTTTGGCTACTTTGTATGCTGATTCAATTTCTTTTTCACTAACCATTATTTTTCTCCTTTAGTTAATCCATGTGGAATACTTCGTGCAAGTCATAAGTTACTGGGCTTTCGTCTGGGTTTACATCCATTAACTTAGCCATATAGTGCCACCATTCTTTGCATCCTTCAGTCTTAGCAATTGCCTTATATTTTTCGATATCGTCAACTTCAAGATAAGCAAAGAGAGTACCTGTCTTCTTATCCAAATAAATTGAGTAATTATGAGCGCCTGCTTCTTTCAATGCCTTCTTCATTTGGGGGAATTTAGTAGGCAAACTTCTGTGGCGTCTTTCATATTCATCAAAGTAATTTGGATTTACATGCATCATTTGACCTAATCTAACTGTCATTTAATTCACCTTCTTAACTGAATGTAAAAAGTTTAAGTAATCTGATAAAACTCCTGCATATTTTCCTTGTTCTGGTGTGAACTTCTTGATATCAAATGAATCACTAATAATTCTTCTAGCTAAGTAAACATTCAATATGTCATCTCTTGTGATCATTTGAACTACTAAGTTACCAATAGCGGTTGCCTCACCAGGGCCGGCATAAACTGGAATTCCAGCTAAGGTACTGGTTAACTGATTCAGCAAGGCTACATTTGATCCACCACCTACAATATTTAAGGTATCGATCTTGTAACCTAAGATATTGTCGAGTTTTTGAATTTGATATGCATAGAACAAAGCCAAGTTTGAGTAAATAGCCATTACGATTTCACCGGGAGTTTGTGGAACCTTTTGGTTGGTTTCTTTACAGTACTTTTGAATTTCCTTAATCATGTTTTCTGGGTTAACGAAACGTTCATCATTAATATTGATGAATTGTCTGAATGGTTTAACTTTAGAAGCCATTTCAGCAAGTTCACTAAATGAATACTTATCGTCAAGTTCACGTTTAACACATTGAACCATCCAAAGACCCATGATGTTTTTCAAGAATCTGTAAGTACCATATGCACCCCATTCATTGGTGTAGTTTTCTTCAAAGGCTTTATCACCATTTTCTGGAACATTAAGTTCAGTACCAAGTAATGACCAAGTTCCTGAACTCAAGTATGCCCAGTGGTGACCCATGCCTGGGGAACCAACTACAGCTGATGCAGTATCATGAGTTGCTACAGTAATTACATCTGTATCTGGTAAGTCATAATCAGGGAATTTGCTCTTATCTAATTTGCCTAATGGAGTACCTGCATCTACCAATTTAGGGAATTGATCTTGTCTTACATTTACTTCTTTAAGCAAATTCTTATCGAACAAGCCTTCTCTTAAACTAAGCATCTGAGTAGTTGAGGCATTGGTTACTTCTAAGACTGCCTTGCCTGTTAGAACATAGCCAATGTAATCAGGAATCATCATGATCTTATCGGTCTTTTCCAATAAGTCTTTGTTTTCTTCATATAATTGATAGAGAGTATTAAAGTCTAAGAATTGAATTCCTGTCTTTTTATAAATTTCTTTTTTGGATACTTTAGCAGTTAAGTCCGTAATAGCATGACTAGTTCTTGCATCTCTGTAAGAAATAGGATCTTCAAGTTTCTTACCATCTTTGCCAACTAATACATAGTCAACAGCCCAAGTATCAATACCTAATGAAATGTGATCATAGCCAGCTTTTTTAATCTTAGCCAAGCCAATAATAATTTCTTTAATAATGTGATCGATGTCCCACCGATCATGTCCATCTTTCATCGTGAAGCCGTTCTTGAATCGATGCATTTCTTTTAATGACATCTTGCCGTCTTTCAGTTGACTGAGCATCAGTCGACCACTAGAAGCACCAATATCAACAGCTACATAAGTCTTTTCCAATTACATCACCGCGCTTTCAAACCTTACAGTTATATTTATACATTCTTATGTAAGGGCTTACAATGACAAATGAAATTGCATATTGTATCATATTGGTAGATAAATATGGATTACTTATATCCAAAAAATGTTAATAAATCGGGATTGTTAATCGCTTACATTTAGAAAGACTTTTGCAATATCAAAATAGTGTATTAAAAGTATCATATTGGGAGGTAAATCATGGACTCTGCATTGCTTACCGAATTTTATAAGTTGAACGATATTGAAAGAAAACAGCTAGAAAATAAAAAATTTTTCTCAGATTTTGATGAAAAGTCTGTTATGAAAAACACTCCATCTTATAAAGTCCCTATTTTTACTGATGATTTCTTTAAAAATAAGAATATTTATATTTCTAAACACAATCGTTTTGCAAATTATCCAACCCATACTCATACTTTCCTAGAAATGAATTACATGCTTTCAGGACAAGCTACTGAGCATGTAGGAAAAACAGAAATCAAATTACACCAAGGTGATATCTTAATTCTTGACGTTGGTACTACTCATTCAATTGACGCTTTAAGTGCAGAAGATATCATGATCAATATTATCTTTAGAAACGATATAGATTTTTCAATGTCCAATATTCAAAGACTTGGGCAATACAACAGTATTATTTCCAAATTTTTGCTTGCAAATGATCATCTAAATAAATATCTGATATATAGAAGTAATCACACTGAAGGACAAGTTCAAAGCACGGCAAATGCTATTATCAAAGAATATTTTCATCCACAAAAATTATCAGATTTATTGATTGATAGTTATCTGCGCACTCTTATTATTCTTTTATCCAGAAATACGGACTTGCATTCAAGTGTCACTATCAAAAAGCAAATGTCTAATTTGGTTCTTTATATGCTAAAAGAAATTTCTAAGCATCCACAGACTTGCAGCTTAAATTCATTAGCCCAAAAAACTAATTACAATAGATCATACTTAGGCAACTTATTTAAAAAAGAGGTCGGTGATACTTTCTCCGATGCCTTAACAGATCAACGCTTGCTAGATGCATATAATTTATTGCTTTCAACCAATCTATCTATCTCTGAAATAATAGAAAAAGTAGGTATCAGCAATAAAACTTTCTTCTATAAAAAATTCAAAAACAAATTCAATGAAATGCCTAATGATGTTAGAACAGCAGGAAATAAGATAATGCAATAATAAAAAAGTGAGCAAAAAATAAAAATTTGAAACATATTTCAATTAATTCGTGGATTTACAAAATTTTTGCTTGCAAGTTTGGCTCACAAAATATATAACATTTAATGGAAAGTAAAATTTCTCACATCATTAAAAAAGCCATTCCGTGGAATAGAATGGCTTTTTTCTACGTAAAGTCAAGCCTCATCTAGGGTTAGACTTGGTATTTTTAGATAATTGTCCTTGATTGTTTTTTGAGGGCCGATTTATTTTTCGTTG
>NZ_CABUIW010000054.1 GCF_902491705.1 uncultured Lactobacillus sp.
CAACGAAAAATAAATCGGCCCTCAAAAAACAATCAAGGACAATTATCTAAAAATATCAGGTCTAACCCTAGATGAGACTTGACTTTACGTAGAAAAAAGACGCCTTTTTGGCGTCTCTTTATTGTTTAATTCAGTTTGAATTAATATTCAAATGCTAAAGCACCCATTGGGTCCCATGGCAATAATTGAATAGGATTCTTCTTGCCTTCGTCGTAAGCCTTCTTCAAGTCATCTGGCAAGATGTCCTTGTTAATAACAGCTTGGTAAACAAATGAATCGAACCACTTGTCGCTCATCACGAAGTAACCCTTGAAGCCTGGCTTTTCACCCCATGAGTTTTCGATCTTCCACTTAGTTGGCTTGCCATCAACAATGTCAACACCGGTGATAACCATAGCGTGGTCCATCAAACTTTCACCTGAATCAAGCTTTTCGCCCTTAGACATTGAGAAGTCAACATCAAATAATTCATCACGGCGGTAAAGATCAGTGTCAAGAAGACCTGCACGACGTTCTGAGTCCTTAACAACGTTTGAACCGAACCATACAACTTCGCCGCTCTTTAATTGCTTGATGATCAAGTCCTTCATTTCATCAACTTTAAGGTTTAAGTGACGAACTTGACGACCGCCTTCAACGTTACCTAAGTATTCAACTGAGAATACCTTGTGGAATGGCTTGTCGCTAGTTGGTGAGTTGATAGTTGAAATGTGGTTTTCAAGATCCATACCAACGTACTTGTCAAAGAAATCCTTTGGAGTAATGTCTTTGTCAATGTGGTAGTTCTTGTCGTCGTCTCTATATTCAAAGTTGAATTTTGTTGGTGGAACACCAAGTGAAATTGAAAGTACACGGAAGACGTCGTTTAACATTTCTTCCTTGCGAGCTTGAATTTCATCTTCTGACTTGCCATCTTGAACTAACTTACGAAGTTCCAAACCATCTTTTCTCAAAAGAGTGTTCAAAGTGTCGTTTAATGCACTTGAGTTAGTTGAGTTAGCAGTTTCTGGGTAAACGCTCTTTGGAACGATACCGTATTTTTCAATGATGCCGCAAAGCATGTCCCATTGACCACCGTCTTGTTGTGGGGTAGCAAACAAGAATGAAACTTTACGATCGCCCAAGTCCTTATCTGCAGTTGCGATCACATTTTCAAAGAACCAGTTTGACTTTTCAAACTTGTCCCAGAAGTTAGTGTAGTTTTGTGATAATTCAAAGTCCTTAAGCTTGAATTTCTTTTGAAGTGGGTGACGCATAGTGTTTAATGCACTAAACATCCAGCAACGACCAGATTGCTTTTGATCACTTGGCTTACCAGTGTCAATTTCGATTGAGAAAGTTGGGTCAAGGTCAATCTTAGTTTGTAAGTCTTGACTAGCTTTGAAAATACCATTTTCTTGAGCTGCACGACTAGCTACCTTGTATACAGGATGGTTAGCTAAATCGCTCTTAAATTTTTCGATTGTATCATTAGAAATTTCTTTTGCCATTAACTTTTCCTCCTTTTATGGTTATGAAAATCTAACTATATTTTAACTTATTAAAAGAAAGGCGTCTATTGATTAGAAAATGGTTTGTGGTACCAAATTTCGTTTAATTCGGGATGCTTTTCAAAATATTTAATGGCAATTGGATCAAGTGGCCACACTTTTTTATTAGATTCTTGAACATATTTAATGACTTGGTTCATTAATAAACTTAATTCGTGTGGATCGTGTTCATCAGGATTAAGAAAAATATGGTTCATTACCCAGACGGTTTCATCTTTACGGTTGATTAAATCCAAATCAGTTTGCGACGTAATTTGACCGTTATCACTATTTGATAGCGTAAAATATTTTTTCGTTTCTTCAGACATTTTTTACCTTTTCTAAGAAAAAAATCACGCTTTTTTGCGTAATAAATAATAGAGAGCTAAATATTTTTTGTTTACTCAAAACATTGTAAAATATATAAATGTCAAAAAGAAAGTAATAATGGAGTTAATCAATGAGAACACGTGGATTTGAAGTAGTAAAAAAATACCAAGATAAAGACATTAACCTACCAAGAAGACAAACTTTAGCTAGTGCTGGTTATGATATTGAAGCAGCTGAAGATATTACCATTCCTAGCATCTGGCGTCTTAACTTTGTAAGAATTTTTAGATTAATCAGAAATGGTCACCAACTTTATGAACGTGATTATGAAATGGCTGAAGAAATATTAAAGCCACTTTTAGTTCCTACAGGTCTTAAGGCTTATATGCCTGAAGATGAAGTGTTAATTTTGGCTAACCGTTCATCTAACACCTTTAAACGTAATCTTTCATTGCCAAATGGTGTTGGGGTAATCGATGCAGATTACTACAACAATCCTAATAATGAAGGCGAGATTTTTGTGCAAATGCTTAATTACGGCGTGCGTCCTTTACACATTCATAAAGGTGATCGAATTGCACAAGGGATTTTTATGAAATATCTGAAGACTGATGATGATAACCCAATCAGCAGACAAAGAATCAGCGGCTTTGGATCTACTAATGAAAAGAAGGATGATTAATGGCAAGAGTAAAAACTCAATATAAATGTCGCTCTTGTGGCTATATTTCTGCAAGTTACTTAGGCAGATGTCCTAACTGTGGTGCTTGGAATCAATTTGAAAAAGAAACTGAAGAAGTACAAAAGCGTTCTACTAAGGCTACAGCTAGTCGTTTAATTAAAAAGACTGGTGTAAATGAGCCGGTTAAGCTGGATAAGATTAAGGCAGAAAAAGAAGAACGAATTGCGACTAAGTCTGAAGAATTGAACCGAGTTCTGGGTGGCGGAATCGTTCCAGGGTCACTTGTTTTAATTGGTGGGGACCCCGGAATTGGTAAGTCCACATTAATGCTTCAGATCATGAGCGATTTATCAGAAAAATATAAAGTATTGTATGTTTCAGGGGAAGAGTCAGCTAATCAAATTAAATTGAGAGCTGATCGACTTGGTGTAGGACAAAGCAACATGCTTTTATATCCTGAAACAGATATGCATGATATTCGCGAACAAATTAATGATGTGAAGCCTGACTTCGTAGTTATTGACTCTATTCAGACGATGAATGAACCAAGTCTAGATTCGATGACTGGTTCAGCTTCTCAAGTTAGAGAAGTAACCAGTGAATTGATGAAAATTGCCAAGATGGATGCAATCACGATTTTCGTCATCGGACATGTGACCAAGGAAGGTGCTATTGCCGGTCCTAAGATCCTTGAACACATGGTAGATACGGTTTTGTATTTTGAAGGAGACGAACACCACACTTACCGTATTTTGCATTCTGTGAAGAACCGTTTTGGTGCTGCTAATGAAATCGGAATGTTTGAGATGGTAAATGAAGGATTAAAGGAAGTAACTAATCCATCTTCTATTTTCCTTGATCAAAGATTGCCTAACTCGACAGGTTCGGCTGTCGTAGTATCGCTTGAAGGTACGCGTCCTCTTTTAGCAGAAATTCAAGCATTGGTAACACCAACTGCATTTGGCTATGCGAAAAGAACTACTTCAGGAATTGACTACAACCGTGCCGCATTATTATTAGCTGTTCTTGAAAAGCGTGGCAACTTGATGTTGCAAAACCAAGATGTATATTTGACTGCAACTGGCGGAATTAAATTAAACGAACCGGCAATCGATTTAGCAGTTGTGATGGCTGTAGCATCTAGCTACACAGATAAAGAAATTTCACCAACAGATTGTTTTGTAGGGGAAGTTGGCTTAACTGGCGAAGTACGCCGAGTTGATAAAATCGATGCTCGAGTAAAAGAAGCCGCTAAAGTTGGCTTTAAGCGGATATTTATTCCGCGCCACAATTTATATGCAGGACTAAAGGATTATGGCATTGAAGTTATTCCTGTTTCGAGCATTCCACAAGCATTAAAATTAGTTTTTAATTAGCACTAATTGAATTCTTCCTATATTACGCGTAAACTAATAATGTTGAAATATACTATTTTTGAAAGAGGCATGAGTTTTGGCTAAAGAAAAAATTCGTGTAAGATATGCACCAAGTCCAACTGGTCACTTACACATTGGTAACGCACGTACTGCACTTTTTAACTATTTATTCGCCCGTCACAATAAGGGTACTATGGTATTGAGAATTGAAGATACCGACCAAAAACGTAACGTTAAGGGCGGTTCTAAGTCTCAAATGGAAAACCTTCACTGGTTAGGTATTGACTGGGATGAAGGTCCAGATAAAGGTGGAGATTACGGTCCATACCGTCAATCAGAAAGAAAAGAAATCTACCAAAAATACATTGATCAATTGATCGATGAAGGTAAGGCATACTACTCATACAAGACTGAGGAAGAACTTGAAGCTCAACGTGAAGAACAACGTGCTATGGGTGTTGCTCCTCACTACACTTATGAATACGAAGGCATGACTGCTGACGAAATTAAGCAAGCTCAAGACGAAGCTAAGGCAAAGGGTCTTAAGCCAGTTGTACGTATTCACATTCCAGAAATGGAAACTTACTCATGGGATGATATCGTTAAGGGTCACCTTGAATTCGAATCAGACACCATCGGTGGCGACTTCGTTATTCAAAAGCGTGACGGTATGCCAACTTACAACTTTGCCGTTGTAATTGACGACCACTTAATGAAGATTACCCACGTACTTCGTGGTGACGACCACGTTTCAAACACTCCTAAGCAATTAGTAGTTTACGAAGCACTTGGCTGGAAGCCACCTAAGTTTGGTCACATGACTTTGATCATTAACTCAGAAACTGGTAAGAAGCTTTCTAAGCGTGATGAATCAGTTCTTCAATTTATCGAACAATATCGTGACCTTGGTTACTTACCAGAAGCTATGTTTAACTTCATTACTCTTCTTGGCTGGTCACCAAAGGGTGAAAACGAAATCTTCACCAAGCGTGAATTCATCAAGCAATTTGATCCAGCGCGTTTGTCTAAATCACCTGCTGCTTTTGACCAAAAGAAGCTTGAATGGATTAACAACCAATACATTAAGAAGGCTGACCGTGATACCTTACTTGACCTTGCTTTGAACAACTTGCAAGAAGCAGGTCTTGTTGATGAACACCCAACTCCAGAAAAGATGGAATGGGTTCGTCAATTGGTTAACATTTACTCAGTACAAATGTCATACACTAAGCAAATCGTTGACATGGCTAAGATCTTCTTTGAAGATGCAAAAGACCTTTCAGATGAAGAAATTGAAGAAATCAAGAACGATGATGGTCGTGGCGTAATTGAAGAATTCAAGAAGCAATTAGACCTCATTCCAAGATTTACTTCAGTACAAATCATGAACGCTATCCAAGCAACTCGTAAGGCAACTGGCGTTAAGGGTAGAAAGCTCTTTATGCCAATTAGAATTGCTACTACTCGTTCAATGGTTGGCCCTGGTATCGGTGAAGCTATGGAACTTTTGGGTAAGAAGCGTGTTGTAGAACACATCGACTTAACCTTGAAGCAAATGAGCGCAAACAATCTTTAATAAATAAAGAATAAACTAAAGAAGAAGCTGCAGATGACTGCAACTTCTTTTTGTTTCTGCTAAAATAAAAAATAGCTATTTTTACAGAAGGGATGAGTGTTAGCTTTGAAAGTCTATAATACACTGACGCGCAAAAAAGAAGAATTTAAACCACTGGTTCCAGGACAAATCAGCATGTATGTCTGTGGACCGACTGTGTATAACTATATTCATATTGGCAATGCTCGTAGTTCAATCGCTTTTGATACGATTAGACGTTACTTTGAATATAAAGGCTACAAAGTAAAATACGTTTCTAATTTTACTGATGTTGATGACAAGATGATCAATGAAGCTCGCGCTGAAGGTACGACTGTGCCAAAACTTGCTGAAAAGTTTATCAGTGCTTTTTTGGAAGACACAACGGCCTTAAATATTGAACCTGCTACACTGCATCCTCGTGCAACTCATGAAATCAAAGAGATTATCAAATTTGTCAAAACTTTAATCGACAAAGGTTATGCTTATGAAGTAGATGGCGATGTTTATTACCGTGCACGCAAATTCAAGCATTATGGCGAATTAAGTGATCAAAACATTGAACAACTTGAAGAAGGTGCTTCTGAGCATATTAACGATGAAGAACAAAACCGTAAGGAAGATCCAATTGATTTTGCTCTTTGGAAAGCACAAAAAGAGCCAGACGAAATTGCTTGGAATTCACCATGGGGCAAAGGTCGTCCAGGTTGGCATATCGAATGTTCAGTAATGAGCACCAAGTATTTGGGCGATACTATTGATATTCACGGCGGTGGTCAAGACCTTGAATTTCCACACCATGAAAATGAAATTGCTCAAAGTGAAGCAGAAACTGGTAAAAAGTTCGTTAACTACTGGCTTCACAACGGTTTTGTAACTGTGGGTAAAGATCAAGAAAAGATGTCTAAGTCACTGCATAACTTTGTGACTGTGCACGACATTTTAAAGGAAATCGATCCACAAGTTTTGCGTTTCTTTATGGCTAGCGTACAATATCGCCGTCAAATTAATTATTCTGAAGAAAACTTAAAGCAAGCAGCTACAATTCTAGATCGATTCAAGAATACTTTAACTAACATCAATTATCGTCTTAATGATGATACTGCTAGTGAAGAGATGCCAGAACTTGCTAAGGCAATTGAAGAAACTGAGCACAAGTTTACTGAAGCAATGGATGACGACTTTAATGTTCAAAATGCATTAACAGCTATCTATGATTTGCTTCCTGCAGTAAATGCTAATGCTAACAGCGAAAAGGCTGATAAGAAGACTTTGAAGCTTTTTGAAGAAAAATTAGCTGCTTGGTTGTTAGTTTTTGGCGTTGATACAAGTAAGTTATGCGCTCAAAGTGCCGGTTCAAACGATGATGAAATTGAAGAATTGGTAAAACAGCGTGATGAAGCTCGCGCTAATAAAGATTGGGCAACTAGTGATAAATTGCGTGATCAATTAAAAGAAATGGGCATTACGATTCAAGATACCCCACAGGGGACAAGGTGGACTCGTGACTAAAATTAAGAAATTAACTGAAGAAGATGTAAATCCAGATACTTTAAATGGGCAGACTTTGGCTTATTTAGGGGATGCAGTATATGAAGTAATTATTCGTCGCCATTTAGTTAGAGGCGGAATAGTTAAACCACAAGTATTGCAAAGAGAAGCAACACATTATGTTTCTGCTAAAGCACAAGCTGCATTAGTAACTAAAATGCAAGATGAAGAAATGCTCACTGAAGATGAATTAACAGCTTTTCGCCGCGGCCGCAATGCTAAAAGTCACACTAAGGCTAAGCACACTAGTCTTAAGACTTACCAATTATCAACTGGCTTTGAAGCAATGATTGGTTATTTGAATTTATTGAATCAAAATGACCGCGTACAAGAATTAAGTAAATGGTGCATTGATACAGTAGAAAAGGATGGACTAAAAGATTATGACTTCGAATAAAGATTTCGTTTTTGGTCGACATGCCGGACTTGATTATTTGAAGACGCATAACTCTGATCAAATTAATAAAGTCTTTTTGCAACACGGCGTGCAAGAAGACTTTGCAAATCAGGTATATGCAATAACTAAGAAAAAGAGATTGGTAGTTCAAACTGTTCCTAAGAATAAATTGGATCGCTTAGTTGAAGGTGGTAATCACCAAGGTCTTGTTTTAGCAATATCTAGTTTTGAATATGCAGATTTGGATCAACTTCTTGATCAATTCGACCAAGAAGGAAAAGAACCATTCTTGTTGATGCTTGATTCAATTGAAGACCCACATAATTTAGGTTCTATTTTGCGTTCTGCTGATGCAACTGGCGTAGATGGAATTATTATTCCTAAGCGTCACGCCACAGGTTTAACTTCAGTTGTAGCTAAGACTTCAACTGGTGCTATCGACTATGTTCCTGTTGCTCGTGTAAATAACTTGGTTCAAACAACTAAAGAATTAAAGAAACGTGGCTACTGGATTTTTGGTACAGATATGGCTGGTGTTGATTACCGCGAATGGAATGCTAAAGGTAAGACAGTTTTAGTTATTGGTAATGAGGGCAAAGGGATTGCACCGCTGCTTAAAAAGCAAATGGATCAAACAATTACCTTGCCAATGATTGGACACGTACAATCACTAAATGCTAGTGTCGCAACAGGAGTTTTGCTATATCAAGCATTTAACAGCAGACATCCATTAAAATGAAAAAAGTAATGAAGCAGACAAAAATACAAATTTGTCTGCTTTTTTTGTACAAATTATTAAATCTGTTCGTAGTAAACGTTTGTTTTCTTATCTTACTCAGAGCTTAACCGGTATCCTCAGAATGGCATTTTGAAGAGGACACTGTGATGAAAGAAAAGAAGTTGATTAAAAAAGTTAAAGCCGGTGATGATGAGGCTTTAGAAAAATTATTTACGCTCTATAAACTGTTAGTAAATTCGATTATGAAAAAATATTACTTGGGTCATTATGATAGAAATGACTGGGAACAAGAAGCGATGATTATTTGTTATGAAGCTGCGATAGTTTTTTCTAGTGAAAAGGGCAATTTTTGCAGTTTGTACAAAACTAAGTTGACCAATCATGCACGAACATTAATTAGGTACAATACGGCTTTTAAAAGGCAGATTTATGATCAATCCGTATCTTGGGAAAGCGTAAAAATTCAGGGAATTCAGGAGCCAAGGCGGAGTGAATTAGCTATTCCGATTAATGAAACTTACAACGAATTTATTAAAAGTTTATCGCGATTGGAAATAATTGCGTTAATGACGATTATTGGTGAAGTGACTACAGAATATGCGATTGATCATATGAATGTCGAGGCCGTTCAACTGATTAGAGCTAGATCGAGAACCCTGCAAAAAATGCGTAAAGTACTTTTTTAGGATTCTATTTGTAGATGAGAAAAAGAAAGTGCGGTATAATAAGGAACGTAGAATATTTTAGGAGGTAATTTAAGATGGCAGACGAAATTATTAAAACTGCATTGTTAGACCGTCACATGAAGGAAGTATTTGACTGGAGTGATTCAAACATGCCAGTTAGAGATGCCCTTTGGGACTACTTTATGGAAAAGAATGGTAGAGATACCATGAAGACGGAAGAAGATATGCTTCCATTTTTGAAAGACTCAGACGATAAAATCGAAGCCTTCGTTAACGAAAATCTTAAGAAGTAAATCCGACTAAAAACAATGTTCTACGCACCGTGGTCACGCATGTTTGACCACCAAAGGCAGCTACTCTCCGGTAGCTGCTTTTTTTGTGCCAAAATTGAAATATTAGAAATCCCATAATACAATGTGAACAATAAAACAGCGAAAGAAGTTCTCAAAAGTATGAAATATATTATTGGAATGGACGTTGGCACCACTGCCACTAAAGGGATTGCTTATGATGAAAATGGTAAAGAAGTTGCGTCATTTACCAAAGGCTATCCATTAATTCAAATAGAAGAAGATCAAGCTGAAGAAGATCCTCAAGTGATTTTTGATGCTGTGCAAGATGTAATTTTTACTTTGGCGCAAAAAGTTAAAGGCGAAGTGATTGCGATTTCTTGGTCTAGTCAGATGCATTCATTGATTGGCTTAGGTGAAGATAGAGAACTACTCACTAACAGCATTACTTGGGCAGATAATCGGGCTAAAAATGTTGTGAAAAAAGCTAAACAAAGTGGTTTTGCCAAGAAAGTTTATGAAAAAACGGGAATGCCAATACATCCCATGGCCCCAATCTATAAATTATTGTGGCTAAAACAGACAAGGCCTGAACTATTTAATCAAGTTAAATATTGGATAGAGATCAAAGAATACCTAATTTTTCGTTTAACTGGAAAATTAGTCATCGATACCACAATGGCAGCAGGGACAGGGATGCTTAATCTCAATACACTAACTTGGGATCAAGACTTGCTAGATATTTTAGAAATAAAACAAGATCAACTCCCTGAAATAGCCAAGCCTACTGAAATTATTGCTCCTATTAAAGATGAATATGTGCAAAAGCTGGGGATAAATCCTCATACTAAGATCATTTTAGGAGCAAGCGATGGATACTTGTCTACAATTGGCGTTAATGCAATCAATAGTGAAAATTTTGCATTAAACGTGGGGACATCAGGTGCAGTTAGAACGATAGTTGACCGACCTAAAACAGATCAAAATGCTAGTTATTTTTGTTATCCAGTTGATAAAAATCATTATTTATTGGGCGGTCCGGTGAATAATGGCGGAATCGTGTTTAGTTGGGCTCGCCAAACTTTGTTTGATGCTGATGAAACGGCGCAGGACTTTTTAGACGTGGCACAGACTGCACCAGCAGGAAGTCGAAAATTAATTTTCTTGCCTTATTTGGGCGGAGAACGTGCTCCAATTTGGGATGCCAATGCGCGCGGTTCATTTGTTGGCTTAACGCGTTTGCACCGGAAGCCGGAGATGGCTCGTGCAGTGATCGAAGGGATTATTTTTAACCTTTATGATGCAGCTTCTAGTTTAATTAAAAATACTAAAAAACCAGTTGCAATCAATGCAACTGGTGGCTTTCTCAAAAGTGATTTTGTAAGACAACTTTGTGCCAATATTTTTAATGTTCCGATCGCTACTATGAAAGAAGAGCAAAGCGGAACACTTGCGGCTATGTTTTTAGCAAGACAAGCATTAGGACTCAATCAAGATTTAAGCGAGATCGAGCAGTTTGCTCAAACTGATAAAGTTTACTTTCCTAATCCAAAAGAAGCAGCCACTTATCAAAAACTATTTCCACTTTATTGTGAAATTAGGAATGCTTTGGCTGCTTCGTATGGTAAATTTTCTAACATAAATTAATCAGATAACTTTTTAATAGGCATCATTTCGATGTATCCTCTTGTTCCAATAGGCTCAAGCTGAATTTTAGGATTATTTTTGTCCCAAGTGTAGCCAATTGTTTTAGGATCATATTTTTTTATTGCAGATCTCACTTCTTCAATGATCTTGCCACAATCTTCTTCTGCAAACGGCTCACTTTGAAACATAAGATATTTGGTAGCAGGAAGTTTAATAATATCAAAGCCTTTAGGAACTGGATCTTTGTAATCAAGATCTACTTCAACTCCTTGAACATATTCAGAAGTGTTAGGTTTTCTATATTTAGCGGGTAACCATAAACAAACAGGTTCTCCATTAATAGATTTTATGCTTTTAAGTAGTCCCCAAGTTTCACAGCCTACTTCGTCGCAATAGTCGAGATAGTCAGTAGCTTTAATGCCACGCTTGAGGATAACTTTTCTTTCAGGTTTATCAACAACTTGGATGAAAATATTTTTAGTGTTCATGGTAGTATCCTTTCTATGCTTGTTAGGCTTAAATTTAATGCCATAAGGATTAAATAAATAGATTGGAACAGGATGAGCAGCATATTCACTCGGATTACATTGAAATTCATGATAAAAAGCTCTTTGATAACCATCTACGCTTTTAAAGCCACTTTCGAATGCAATATCAGTAATTTTGCAATTATGATCGCGCAATTTTAGAGCAGTTTGTGCTAAACGTAAACGTCTAATGTATTTTGCAGGCGTCATATTTAGATAGTTAACAAATAATCGATAAGAATACCAAGGTGAATATAGCGAAACTTTAGATAGAGCAGTAAGTGTAATCTGCTCATTTAAGTGCTCTTGGATATAGTCTTGCATACGTTGAACTGCTTCGATTTGTTCCAATTTTTATTCCTCCTTACATGTTGTATTATGCCGGATTAATTTGGAAACTACTCGACTTATTTTGCCATAAAAAAATCTCTTCAGGAAAATATCTGAAGAGATTTTTAATTTTATATATTTTCTTAAGCGTTCTTAACGTCTTCAACAATTTGATCAACTGTCATTCGACTGTCTTTCAAAATTTCTTTTAATGGAACTTGATCAGTGTAGACACGCTTTTGACCATAGTTTAGGACTTTAACATCTTTATCGCCCAAGTATGAAGCAACCTTTTCACCAAAGCCACCGTCTAAGATGTTGTCTTCAAGGGTTACGATGACCTTGTTTTCATCAGCTAATTTGTCTAAAGCAGCTGTATCTAAGATATTAGCTGAAACTGGGTTAACTAAGCTTGCACCAAGTTTGTCAGCAACTTCTTTACCTAACATGTCGTACATGTCGCCTAATGCTAAGACTGCAACGTCTTTACCAGGCTTTACATCGTACTTGATTTCTGAATAATCATGACTGAATTCTTCACCTTCAGGTACGTGCTTAGTTGGCATCTTGATTGCTACAGGATGCTTTCTTTGCTTAATTGCCCATTCCATCATGGCTTTTTCTTCAGCTAAAGTGGTAGGAGCAAGGTAGATCCAGTTAGGCAAGTTAGAAATCATTACTTGGTCAAAAACACCAAGGTGAGTCTTACTTGTACCTGACATACCGCCACCAGCAACCATCATAACTACAGGTAAGTCGTTTGCGGCAACATCGTGTGATAATTGGTCAAATGCACGTTGCAAGAAAGTAGAGTTTTCAAATAATACTGGAACTGCACCTTCTTTAGCCATACCAGCTGCAAAGGCAACAGATTCTTGTTCAGCGATACCTACATCATGGTAATTTTCAGGATACTTGTTCTTAATTTCATCAAGACCGAATACACCAGGAATTGCGGCATCAATAGCCATAATCTTTTCGCCGTTTTCAATGTGTTCCTTCATTACGTCTAAAGCAACAGAGTTTGCAGAAGGACCTTCTGGAGCGGAAACAGTAGTCTTGTCAGTCTTTAAGTCGAATGGCATTACCCAGTGGTGAGCTTCTTCATTATTAATTGCTGGTTCATATCCCTTGCCTTTAAGCGTATTAATATGAAGCAAAATTGGGTGATCTACATCTTTAACTGCTTTAAAGGCATCAATCATTGACTTGATGTCGTTACCGTCAGCAACGTAGCGGTAGTCAAAGCCCATTGCAGTAAATGGATTTTCCTTAGTTTCACCATTTGAATCACGCAATTTCTTTAAAGCAGTGACTAAACCACCGACATTTTCATCAATTGACATTTGGTTGTCGTTAACTACTACGACAAGGTTGTGCTTTTCAATTGCGGCGTTGTTTAAGCCTTCATATGCTAAACCACCAGTCATTGAACCATCACCAATTAAAGCCATGATGTTTTCATGACCACCCATTAAATCACGTGCTTTAGCCATACCAGTTGCTAGTGCAATTGAAGTAGAAGTGTGGCCTACAGCATAGTAGTCATATGGGCTTTCATCTGGATTGCTATAAGGAGTTACATCTTCATAATGGTCAGGGTCAAGCCAAGCAAGAGCACGACCTGTTAACATCTTATGTGGGTAAGTTTGGTGAGAAACGTCCCAAATAATTTTGTCTTTAGGAGCATCAAAAACGTAGTGGTAGGCGATAGTAGCTTCGACAATACCTAGGTCTGGACCAAGGTGACCACCTTCAGCAGCGTCTTTTTCGAGGATGAGAGTTCTAATTTCTTTAGCTAATTTTTCCATTTCAGGAATAGATAATTTCTTTAGGTCTTCAGGGCCGGAAATTTTATTTAATAAGTATTCAGGATGTTTATTCATAATATTTTTCCTTTCTACAAAACACACACTTATTATAGATAAGTTAAAAAGATAATTGAAATAGAAAGATCGAATGGATTTCAATTAGTTTTGCTTATTGAATGTTTTAATTTATTGACGCAAGAGGGAAGATCAGTATACAATACTCTTTAAGTATGTGTTTTTTTTATAAAAGTTTGGAAGTGAGATTATGGCAGTGAAAAAAGCAGCTTTAGCCTGCAGCGTATGTGGGTCACGCAACTACTCAATCACCGCAAGTAAGAATCGCACTCAGCGACTTGAACTGAAGAAGTTCTGCAAGCATTGCGGTAAGATGACTTTGCATAAAGAAACGAGGTAAAGAAGTTAATGATTAAATTTATTAAGAGCGTAGTCCAAGAAATGAAGATGGTTACTTGGCCAACAGCTAAGCAAAATAGACATGATACTGCAATCGTTATTACTAGTTCAATTTTGTTTGCTGCATATTTAGGTGCGCTTGACTGGCTCTTCAGTTGGTTAACTCAAAGAATTATGTAATCATAGGTAATAGAATTTACTAGTGATTCATGCTATAATGATAAAAGCGAAGAAGAGAAACCTCTGGGTAAAGGTTTTTTTGTTTACCTAAAATTAAGGAGAAGTCATCAAATGGTTGAAACAGCTCAAAAGAAATGGTACGTACTTCATACTTACTCTGGTTATGAAGATAAGGTTAAGTCAGACTTACTTTCACGTGCACAAAGTATGGGGATGCAAGACTACATTTTCCGTGTAATGGTTCCAGAAGAAGAAAAAGTTGAAACTGTTCGCGGCAAGAAGCAAGAAGTTGAAGAAAAGATTTTCCCAGGCTACGTTTTAGTAGAAATGGTAATGACTGACGAAAGTTGGTTCATTGTAAGAAACACACCAAACGTAACTGGATTCGTTGGTTCACACGGTGGTGGTTCTAAGCCTTCACCACTTCTTCCAGAAGAAGTTGAACGTTTACTTAAGAATCAAGGTCAACCAGCTAAACAACCTACTGCCAACTTTGATATTGGCGAATCAGTAACTATTACTGAAGGTGCATTTAACGGCATGGTTGGTAAGATTACTGACATTCAACCTGATAAGTACAAGTTGTACGTTTCAGTTGATATGTTTGGCCGTGCAACTACTGCTGAACTTGACTACGATCAAGTTAAGAAGTTGGACGAAAACGAATAATTGTAAATTTTAGTTGTAATTGTACTGAAACGATGTTATTCTAATACGGTACGTTTATTATTGTGGGAGGAGAAAAAAGGAAAATTCTCCATTTTAACCGCATCACGGAATCAAGGAGGTTTTGACCGTGGCAAAGAAAGTTATTAACGTAGTTAAGTTGCAAATTCCAGCTGGCGCTGCAACCCCTGCACCTCCAGTTGGTACTGCTTTGGGTCCAGCTGGTATTAACATTGTTGGTTTTACTAAGGACTTCAATGCTAGAACTGCTGACCAAAAGGGCATGATTATCCCTGTAGTTATTACTGTATACGAAGATCGTTCATTCGAATTCGTAACTAAGACTCCACCAGCACCAGTACTTTTGAAGCAAGCTGCTAAGATCAAGAAGGCTTCTGGTGAACCTAACACCAAGAAAGTTGGTAAGGTAACCAAGGATCAAGTCAAAGAAATTGCTGAGACTAAGATGAAAGACCTTAACGCTGCTGATATTGAAGCTGCTATGCGCATGGTTGAAGGTACCGCTAGAAGTATGGGTATCGAAGTCGAAGACTAATCCTGTTATTTAGGTAACACATTAGGTGGGAGAGTTAGAGAAGCTCGTTTGACCACATATACAAGGAGGAAATCACATGCCAAAGCATGGTAAGAAATATTTAGATGCTGCCAAGAAGGTAGACTCAAATAAATTATACTCAGTAGCAGAAGCTATGAAACTTGTTAAGGAAACTTCATACGCTAACTTTGACGCTACAGTTGATGTAGCTTACAACTTGAGCGTTGATCCTAAGCAAGCAGACCAACAAATTCGTGGTTCACTTGTTTTACCAAATGGTACTGGTAAGACTCAAACCGTTGTAGTATTTGCTGAAGGCCCACAAGCTGATCAAGCTAAGGCTGCAGGTGCTGACTTTGTTGGTTCAGATGACTTAGTACAAAAGATTCAAGACGGTTGGTTAGACTTCGACGTTGTAGTTGCAACTCCAATGATGATGGCTAAGGTAGGTCGTTTAGGTCGTATTCTTGGACCTAAGGGCTTAATGCCAAACCCTAAGACTGGTACTGTAACTATGGACATCGAAAAGGCCGTTAAGAATGTTAAGGCTGGTCAAGTAGAATACCGTGTTGACCGTCAAGCTGCTATTCACACTCCTATTGGTAAGGTATCATTTACTGAAGACCAATTAGTTGAAAACTTTGACGCTTTACGTGACGTAATTTTACGTGCTCGTCCTGCTTCAGCTAAGGGTCAATACATTAAGAGTGTTGCAGTTTCAGCAACCTTTGGTCCTGGTATCAAGCTTGATCCATTAAACTTGGACTAATTTAAATTAGATTTTTAAGTGTCTGGGAAAAAACTAATTCCCTAGACCAAAAAAGCGGACAATAATTTTCT
>NZ_CABUIW010000055.1 GCF_902491705.1 uncultured Lactobacillus sp.
TTGTTCTTTATTAAATTTAGTCATAATAAAAGACCCAAAAGTGTCTAACTTTTGGGTCTCACTTCAGTTCGATTATTAACCATACACTTTTTTCTGTTAAACTAGATACAGATATTTTTTAGAAGATGAGGAAAATAAAATGAGTAGTTTTGATGACATTTACGAAAAAATCTTGCAATATCCAACTATTATCTTGCACCGTCACACTAGTCCAGACCCAGATGCAATTGGCTCACAAGCTGGACTTGCTCGTGCAATTATGGAAAAATTCCCAGAAAAGCGTGTTCTTTGTGCTGGTGAAAATGACGAAGGCGACCTTGCATGGATTAACCACATGGACCAAGTTAAGGCAACTGACTACGAAGGTGCATTGGTAATCACTACTGATACTGCTAATACACCAAGAATTTCTAACAAGCTTTACAACAAGGGTGACTTTTTGATTAAAATCGACCACCACCCAGATGTAGATCCTTATGCAGATATGAGTTATGTTGATCCAGATGCTCCTGCAGCTTGCCAAATTATCGTAGACTTCTTAAACGCAGAAGACTTTAAGATTACTAAGGAAGTTGCTTACCCACTTTATGCCGGAATCGTAGGTGATACTGGCCGCTTCATGTACCCTGAAACTTCAGAACATACCTTTAAGGTAGCTGCTCAACTTGCTGCAACTGGTATCAATATTACTGAAATTGCTAGAAACATTGCCGACGTAACTTTTGATGAAGCTAAGCTTCAAGCATTAGCAATGGACAAGATGGAAATTGATCCAGTTGGTGCAGCATACACTATCATCACCCAAGATGACCTTAAGAAGTTAGGTTTAACTGATGATCAAGCTAATGTAGCAGTATCTACTCCAGGCCGTATTAAGGATGTTTTAGCTTGGAACGTCTTTGTAGAAAAGCCAGATGGCACTTACCGTGTACATTACCGTTCAAAGGGCCCAGTTATTAATGAACTTGCCGCAAAACATGATGGTGGTGGTCACGCATTAGCTAGTGGTGCTAACGCTAAGGATATGGACGAAGTAAAGCAAGTCTTTGCTGAAGTCGTTGAAGTAACTAAGAAGTATAAAGAAGATCATGAATAATATTTTTGAAGATTCCAGAATTAAGCCAGCTCTGCAAGATGGCTTAAAGAAGATCCACTTTGAAAAGCCAACTAAGGTGCAGGAAAAAGTTATTCCCGCAATGCTTTCTGGTCTAAGCGTAGTAGTTCAAGCTGCCACAGGATCAGGTAAAACGCATGCTTATTTGGTACCAATTTTTAATGAAATTGAAGAAGATGTTCATGCAGTTCAAGCAATTATTACTTTGCCTAGTCGAGAACTTGCTGACCAACTTTACCAAGTAGCGCGTGAACTTAGAAAAGCTTCAGGAATGAACTTTTCAATTGCACACTTAGCAGGTGGTACTGATAGAGAACGTCAACTTGAAAAGTATCAAAACAATACGCCACAATTAGTAATTGCTACACCTGGTCGATTATTAGACTTTGTTCAAAAGAAAGTTTTTGCAGTAGATCGAGTAAAAACTTTTGTTATTGACGAAGCTGATATGACACTAGACATGGGCTTTTTGTCAGATATTGATCAAGTGGCAGCTAAGATGCCTAAGGATGTTCAAATTGCAGCCTTTTCAGCTACAATTCCAGTTAAATTATCCAACTTCTTGCGTAAATATATGGCACACCCTGACCAAATCGTCATTGATAACCCAAGTGTAATCGCACCTACGATTAAAAATGATTTGTTAGACATTGGTTCTAAGAATCGTAAGAGCGTTTTATACAAGTTATTGACGATGGGACAACCATATTTAGCTTTAGTTTTCGCTAATACTAAGCAAACTGTGGATGAATTAACTAGATACTTGCAAGATCAAGGCTTGAAGGTAGCTAAGATTCACGGCGGAGTTACCGAAAGAGAAAGAAAACGTACTCTTCGCCAAGTGGAACAAGGTCAATATCAATATGTTGTTGCTTCTGATTTAGCAGCAAGAGGTCTTGATATTGATGGTGTTAGCTTAGTTATTAACTATGAAATTCCACGAGAGATTGAATTTGTAATTCACCGAATTGGTAGAACTGGTCGAAATGGATTGTCAGGTCATGCTATTACTTTGATTCGCGAAGAAGAAATGGATCGAATTGAAGACCTTGAAAAGATGGGTGTTCATTTTGACTTCGTTGAAATTAAAAACGGTGAACTTGTTCCACGTAAGCACTACCGCAGTCGTGAAAATCGTCAAGGTAAAAACCGCAAGCTTGATACTAAGTTAGTTGGTTACGTTAAAAAAGAAAAGAGAAAGCGTAAGCCAGGCTACAAGAAGAAGATCAAGCGTGCAATTCAAGAAGACAATCGCCAAAAGCGTAAGCTAGAACAACGTCATGAAATTAGAAAGGCTAAACGCTTAAGAAAGAGACGTCGCGAACAAGGACGTTGACAGACGTTAATTTTGTAGTACAATTATTTTCAGCTTAAGATATGTTTTTTGATTAATTATTTCAAAGAGAGAGTCGAAGGATGAGAAGGCTTAGTAATGATCAAAGAATGCTCCTTTAAGTTTAATAATTAAGAATATTAAGAGGTAACAAACACTGTTGCAATCAAGGTGGTACCGCGCGCGGAGCGTCCTTGAATAACTGCAATGGTGTTTTTTATTTGTTTTAGGGAGAAATTATTGATGAAGAAACTAAATAGTTCAGAGTTTCGTCAAATGTTCTTAGACTTCTTCAAAGAACATGGTCACATGATTATGCCAAGTGCATCACTTATTCCACAAGATGATCCAACTCTTTTGTGGATTAACTCTGGTGTTGCCACAATGAAGAAATATTTCGATGGTTCAGTTGTACCAAAGAACCACAGAATTACTTCTTCACAAAAATCTATCAGAACTAACGATATTGAAAACGTTGGTAAGACTGCACGTCACCAAACTTTCTTTGAAATGCTTGGTAACTTCTCAGTAGGTGACTACTTCAGAGATGAAGCTATTCCATGGGCATGGGAATTCTTAACTAGTCCTAAGTGGTTAGGTTTACCAAAGGAAAAGTTGTACTGTACTGTTTATCCAAAAGATGAAGATTCATTCAAGGTTTGGGTAAAGGCAGGGATGCCAGCAGACCATATCGTAAAGCTTGAAGACAACTTCTGGGATATTGGTGAAGGTCCTTGTGGTCCTGATACTGAAATCTTCTACGACCGTGGTCAAGAAAACAACGACGTAGCTGAAGATGACCCAGAAAACTTCCCTGGTGGTGAAAATGCACGTTACCTTGAAATTTGGAACATCGTATTTTCACAATACAACCACTTGCCAAACGGTAAATACGTTGATCAACCACACAAGAACATCGATACTGGTATGGGTCTTGAACGTGTACTTTCAATTTTGCAAGATGCTCCAACTAACTTTGAAACTGACTTGTTCTTGCCAATTATTCACGCTACTGAAGAAATGACTGACGGCAAGAAGTACGGTGAAAATAAAGAAGATACTACTGCATTCAAGATTATTGCCGACCACGTTCGTGCTGTAAGTTTTGCTATTGCTGACGGTGCTCTTCCATCAAACTCAGGTCGTGGTTATGTTTTACGTCGTTTGATTCGTCGTGCTGACTTAAATGGTCAACGTTTGGGCATTAAGGGTGCTTTCCTTTACAAGCTTGTTCCGGTTGTAGGTAAGATTATGGAAAGTCACTACCCAGAAGTAATGGACCAACGTGGCTTTATTGAAAACGTAATTCAAAACGAAGAAGAAAGATTCCAATCAACTCTTGATACTGGTTTAACTTTGCTTGATGACTTGATCGATAAGGCAAAGAACTCAAAAGACAAGACTATCTCAGGTAAAGATGCCTTCAAGATGTTTGATACTTACGGCTTCCCATACGAATTAACTTTTGAATCAGCTCAAGATGCTGGTCTTAAAGTTGATAAGAAGGGCTTCGATGCTGAAATGCAAGCTCAAAAAGACCGTGCACGTAAGGCTCGTGGTGATCTTCAATCAATGGGTCGTCAAGACGTAACCTTGATGAACATTAAGGACAAGTCAGTATTTGAACGTGATACTTACGAAGAACCACATGCTAAGTTGCTTGATATCGTTGTTGACGATAAGTTAGTTGACAAGGCTGATGGTGAACACGCAACTTTAGTATTTGACAAGACCCCATTCTACGCAGAACGTGGTGGTCAAGTTGCCGACCACGGTGACATTTATAACCAAGATGGCGAACTTGTAGCTAAGGTTACTGACGTTCAACACGCACCAAACGACCAAAACTTACACTTTGTTGACCTTATTTTGCCAATGGAAAAAGGTCAAGAATATGTATTGAAGCTTGATAAGGAACGTCGTGAAGGACTTCGTCACTCTCACTCAGCTACTCACCTTCTTCACGCAGCACTTCGTGAAGTTTTAGGTGAACATACTCACCAAGCAGGTTCATTAGTTGATCCTGACTACTTGAGATTTGACTTCACTGCTATGGAACCAATGACTCCACGTGAAATCAAGACTGTTGAAGAATTAGTAAACCAAAAGATTTGGGAAGCTATTCAAGTTAAGACTACTATCACTACACCTGAAGAAGGTGAAAAGATGGGTGCCTTAGCATTGTTCAACGGCAAGTACGGTGACAAGGTTCGTGTTGTACAAATGGGCGACTTCTCATCAGAATTCTGTGGTGGTACTCACGTAGACAACACTAACCAAATTGGTATCTTCAAGATTACTTCTGAATCAGCTGTTGGTGCAGGTATGCGTAGAATTGAAGCTGTAACTTCAAAGAAGGCTTACGAATACTTAGCAAACCGTTCAACCTTGCTTGATGAAATTCAAGAAGATGTTAAGGCAACTAAACCAGATAATATTATTGATAAGATTGACTCACTTGAAAGTGACCTTCATGATAGCCAAAAGCAAGTTGAAGCTTTGAACAAGAAGATTAACCAAGCTAAGGCTGGTCAAATCTTTGACGATGTAAAACAAGCTGGCGATTTGACTGTAATCTCAGCTATTGCCGACGTAAACAACATGAACGACTTGCGTGAACTTGCCGATAACTGGAAGAGCAGCAACAAGTCAGATGTTTTGGTATTAGCTGCTAATAACGATGGCAAGGCTAACATGATCATTAGCTTAGACCAAAAGGCATTAGACAAGGGCCTTAAGGCCGGCGATTTGATCAAGATTGCTGCCCCAATCTTTGGTGGTGGCGGTGGTGGTCGTCCAAACATGGCCCAAGCCGGTGGTAAGAAACCAGAAGGTTTGAATGACGCTATTAAAGCTGTTATTGACGAAATTTCTAAGAACTAAGCATTAATTAATTGTGTTTGAGCTTTTTTTCAAGTAAAATTGTTGACAGGAGGAATAAATATGAGTTCGCTAGATAAGACTATGCATTTTGACTTTAACCAGAATAAAGGAAAAAATGTTTATGATACTCTGCAAGATGTTTACAATGCGCTTGAAGAAAAGGGCTATAATCCTATTAACCAGATTGTAGGTTACTTACTTTCTGGCGATCCTGCTTATATTCCACGGCATAACGATGCCCGCAATTTAATTCTTAAGCACGAACGTGACGAAATTATTGAAGAACTTGTTAAGAGTTATCTTGGTAAGAATAAATAATGCGATTAATAGGTCTAGATGTAGGTTCTAAAACCGTAGGAGTTGCTGTTAGCGATGAGCTAGGCATTACTGCACAAAAATTAGAAACTATTCAAATTGATGAAACCAAATATAATTTTGGTATGCGTCCCTTAAAGAAATTGGTAAGACAATATAATCCTGATGGATTTGTATTGGGTTTACCTAAGAATATGGATGGGACTTCAGGATCTTCAGTTGCACGAAGTAAGGCATATGGTAAACGACTGGAAGAAAAGTTTGGATTACCTGTGCATTATTCTGATGAAAGATTAACAACAATTGAATCACGGCGAGTACTTGTAGAAGATGCTGGTATTCATGACCGTAAGAAACGTAAACAAGTGATTGATCAGATGGCAGCGGTGCTCATCTTGCAAAATTATTTAGATTTACACCGAAAGGATTAACATGGCAGCACAAGTTAATGGTGACGATGAAGATCGTCAAATTACCTTAATCGACGATCAAGGTAATGAAGAATTGTATGAAGTATTATTTACTTTTCATTCTGATGATTATGACAAATCATACGTGCTTCTTTATCCAGCCGCTGTTGGCGATGATGAAGACATTGAAGTGCAAGCTTTTAGTTACGATGCAGATGATGCAGGAGATGTAACAAGCAGTGATTTGCATGAAATCGAATCTGATGATGAGTGGGACATGGTTCAAGGAGTTTTAAATACTTTCTTAGACGATGACCGCTTGAGTGGTAAGTAAATAAAAAAGGACTAGCTGTGGCTGGTCCTTTTTGTTAGTTTGAAGAAAAATAAATAGCTATGAATAAAAAGATTTTAAAAATTTTAGAATTTGGCGAAATTACCAAACGATTAAGTGAACTAGCTATTACTGAACCAGCTAAAACTGAAGCTGAGAAACTAGTGCCAAGTGGTGATTTTGACCAAGTACAAATTGAATTAAAACAAACTTTAGCATTAGCTGATTTGCTTAGAGTTAAAGGTCAACTTCCTTTAACTGACTTTAAGGATGTTCGTCCAAGCACTAAGCGCTTGGGTGTAAAAGCCAATTTAAATGCCAAAGAATTGGGTAACTTATTGCTTGTTTTAAGCTTGGCTAATGAAATTAATAGTTTTCTAGAAGATATTGATAATGAAAAAATCAATTTAACAGCAATTGATTCAATTTTGGATCAATTAGATGTACCAGATCTTCTTTTTAAAGAATTGAAAAAATCTCTTGATTATGATGGTGAAGTACTTGATACGGCTTCAAGTGCTTTGGCACGTTTGCGCCACGATATTGCAAGCAATGAAGAAGAGATCAAGGATAAGATGAATGCTTACACTAAAGGAAATAGTAGCAAGTACTTGTCTGAACAAATCGTGACTATTCGTGATGATCGCTATGTTATCCCTGTTAAGCAAGAATATCGAGCAAAATTTGGTGGGGTGGTTCACGATCAAAGTGCCAGTGGTCAAACTTTGTTTATTGAACCAGAAGCCGTATTAAACTTAAATAACCGTCAGCAAAATTTGATTGCTCAAGAAAAGCAAGAGATTCGCAATATTTTAAAGCATTTGTCTAATCTGGCTAGAGAAGAAATTGACAGCTTAAATAATATTGCTACAGCTTTGACTCGGCTCGACTTTTTGCAAGCTAAGGCTAAATTAGCTCAAACTATGAAAGCAACTGAGCCGGTTTTAACTAAGGATCATTCTCTTAATTTGCGTAATGCACGCCACCCATTAATTGATCCTGAAAAGGTTGTGCCAAATGATATTCGCTTAGGCGATGATTTTGATACGATGCTGATAACTGGACCTAATACAGGTGGTAAAACTATTACGCTGAAAACAGCAGGTTTGCTCCAGTTAATGGCACAATCTGGTTTGTTCATTCCAGCTGAAGAAGGCAGCAAAGTCGGCGTATTTGAAGAAGTATTTGCCGATATTGGGGATGAACAGTCAATTGAGCAATCATTAAGTACATTCTCGTCTCACATCAATGACATTGTAGCCATTATGAAAAACGTGAATAAAGAAACTTTGGTTTTAATTGATGAAATTGGAGCAGGTACTGACCCAGAAGAAGGTGCCAGCTTAGCTATTAGTATCTTGGACTTTTTGCGTAAAAAAGATGCTAAGATCATGGTTACTACGCACTATCCTGAATTAAAGCTTTATGGCTATAATCGCCCACGTACAACAAATGCGTCAATGGAATTTGATTTGAAGACATTGTCTCCAACTTACCATTTGCAAATTGGTATTCCAGGCCACAGTAATGCTTTTGCCATTGCTCGTAGATTAGGAATGCGTGAAGATGTAGTAAAAAACGCGCAGAATTTAATGTCAGATGAAGACTCAGACATTAACAAGATGATTTCTAAGTTAAATGCTCAAACTAAGGCCGCAACTGCTGCCCGTAATCGTTTGGAAACCAGCTTGGATCGCAGTCAAAAGTTGGAACAAAAGTTGCAACAGGCGCTTGATTGGTACAATCAACGTGTCCAAAAGCAACTTGATTTTGCTCAAGAGCGAGCTAATGAAATCATTGCTAAGCGACGCAAGAAAGCTGATGAAATTATTGAACAGCTTGAAAAGCAAAAGAATGCTGGCGTAAAAGAAAACAAGATTATTGAAGCTAAGGGTGAATTAAACAGTCTTGAACGTCAGGCTAATAATTTGGCCCATAATAAGGTCTTACAGCGTGAAAAGCGTCGCCACCATGTAAATGTAGGTGACCGTGTAAAAGTCCTCTCATATGGTCAAACTGGGACAATTACCAAGAAGCTTTCTGAACATGAATACGAAGTTCAGATGGGAATTATTAAGGTAAAAGTAAGCGATCGTGATATTGAGCGAATTGAAAATAATGCATCTGCTAAACCTAAGCGAATGGTTAGAGCAACTAGTGCTGTTAGAAGAAGTAATGCTCACAGTGAATTAGATTTACGTGGTCAGCGCTATGATGAAGCGATGACTAATCTTGACCGTTATATCGATTCTGTTTTATTAGCTGGCCTTGGTACAGTAACTATTATTCACGGAATTGGTACTGGTGCGATTCGTAAAGGTGTATGGCAATACTTACGTAATAGCAAGCACGTAAAGAACTTTAATTATGCACCTGCCAATGAAGGTGGTAATGGAGCAACGATTGTTGAATTAAAGTAAGCAATCTACTTGCAAAAAGTAAGTAAAATGAATATACTAATAATATAAAATTTAATTTGATTTTGTGAGGTAAATATTATGGTTGATGCAATTAACGATCAAAACTTCGATGAAGAAACTAATAACGGTGTTGCTTTAGTTGACTTTTGGGCAACTTGGTGTGGTCCATGTAAGATGCAATCACCAGTAATTGAACAATTGTCAGAAGAACGTCAAGATGTTAACTTCTACAAGATGGATGTAGATCAAAACCAAGATACTGCTAAGAATCTTGGTATTATGGCTATCCCAACTTTAATTGTTAAAAAGGACGGCAACATTGTTGACAGAATTACTGGTTACACTCCAAAGGAAAAGTTAAACCAAATTTTGGATCAATACACTGATTAATAATAAATATGAAATATAAAAAAGCTTGAGACACACGTCTCAAGCTTTTTTAGTATTTAAACTTCTTTTTCTTTAAGCAAATCACGAATTTCTTTTAAGTAATCTGCTTCAGTTGGTGCAGCAGGTTCTTCTTTTTCCTCTTTTTTAGTAAATTTGTTAACGGCTTTAACGATAAGAAATACAACAAAGGCAATAATCAGGAAGTTAATTACTGAGTTTAAGAAACTACCATATTTGAATTTGGCATCCCCAACTTGAAGAACTAAATTGGAAAGATCAATCTTACCAATAAATAATCCAATTAAAGGATTGATCAAATTCGTAACAAGTGATTGCACAATGGCTGTGAAAGCTGCACCGATAATTACACCAACTGCTAGATCAATTACATTCCCGCGGGCAATAAACTGTTTAAATTCTTTAAGCATCTTATTCACTCCTATATCTATATCTAGTTGAATGTTTATATTTTAAGTATATAGGATGCTTAATTTATAGTCTATTATTAAAACCGGGCAGTAATTTCAACTTTCTTTTCTTTAGGCAAAATATTGATTTCACTTTCGGTAGTTCTCCCAGTAGCCTTTTGAACTGCTTCTGCAATCATGCCACTTTCAAGTGAAAATTCTTTACTGTCACTGCTTAAACGATCTTCTACTGTTTGTCCACTTAATTCAAAAGTAGTAGAGGAGCGTCTTTCTTTGGTCTTTTCAAGCTTGCCAAATTCAGCCATGTTAAAGAAATCAACTAAATCGTCGAAATCGGCTAAATCATAATGCCGTGCAATTCTTTTGCCAGCCCAGTAGAGAATTGGCGCATTATCGTCGCCTAGAATGGTTGGCAAAAGAAAATCGCGGTAAAGTTGATTAATAAAATATACGTGTTCGTTAGCGTGTTCTGTATTTTCTGTCATAAACTTGTTCATCCCTTTTATTCTTTTTTATTTTACCGTAAACTAGTAGGAGTAGAAAATAATTTTTTCTTAATGAGGGGTTTTTATATGGATAATCGTCCAATCGGATTACTAGATTCAGGGTTTGGTGGCCTGTCTGTTGTCAAAAAAGTAATTGAAAAATTACCCAACGAATCCACCGTTTTTATTGGTGATAATGCTCATATGCCATACGGCAATAAAACTAAAGAAGCTATTATTAATTTAACACGTAAGTCTGTTAAATTCTTGCTTGAAAAAGATGTAAAATTAATTATCATTGCTTGCAATACTGCAACTGCTGCAGCAATGGACACAATGCAAAAAGAAGTTGAGCAGCAAATTATTGGTGTTATTCAGTCAGGAGCTTTAGCTGCAGCTAGAGCCACTAAGAATAAAAAAGTGGCAGTTGTTGCTACTAACGTGACTGTTAACTCACATGCATATCAAAAACAAATTAAGTTTAGAGATCCAGAAATTAAAGTAACAGAATTAGCTGCGCCTAAATTGGCACCTTTAGTTGAAGCACAAAAGGATTATGCAACTAACTTGGAAGTAGTCAAAGAAAGTTTGGCACCTTTAAAGGGTAAAGATTTTGATACTTTGGTTTTGGGATGCACGCATTATCCATTAATTAAAAAAGAGTTTGAAGAAGCAATCAATGATAAAAATGTAAATATCCTTGATCCTGCTGATCAAGTTGCCCAATATACTTTTAATGTAATGCGCCGCGATGGTTTATTTAGTGACCATCAAAAGCCAACTCATGAGTATTACACAACAGGCAATGCAGAAACATTTGATAAATTAGCTCGCAGATTTATGAATGATGATACTTTGACTTCTAAGCATGTAGATACGGAGAATTATTAAATGGTGAAAGAAATTTTATTTGCGACTAGCAATAAAGGAAAAGCTAGAGAATTAAAAGAAGCTTTTAAAACTGCTGGTGTTGACGTAGAAATTAAAACCAATGCTGATTTAGATAATCCGCCACATCCAATTGAAAGTGGTCATACTTTTGAAGCTAATGCGAAGATTAAAGCCCATGAATTAGCTGATTATAGCAAACTTCCTACGATCGCTGATGATTCTGGATTAATTGTTGATGCATTGAATGGTGAACCTGGTGTAAGAAGTGCGCGTTATGCTGGAGAAGCTCATAATGATGCGAAGAATAACGCAAAGCTTTTGGCAAATTTAGGTGGTATTCCTAATGAAAAAAGAACTGCAAAGTTTTGGACGACAATTGTAGTTTCAATGCCAGGAGAATTTGATAAGGATTTAGTTGTATCAGGTACTTGTTCTGGTCGTATCTTGGCTGCACCAAGAGGCAACGATGGCTTTGGCTATGATCCATTGTTCTTTGTACCAGAAAAGAACAAAACATTTGCTCAAATGACAACTGATGAAAAAAATGAAATTTCTCACCGTGGTAATGCTGTAAGAGAATTGCTTAAAGAATTGCCAGCTTGGCTTGAACAATTTGAATAATTAAAAAAAGTTAGTAATCAATTTGATTACTAGCTTTTTTACTTGGTTATACTTGTGGTTGTTTGAGTAGGCACATTTGCAAATTCGATGCCATTTTTCTGCAAGGTTTCAATATATTTAGTTAAATATAAATTTTTAACTGCACTGCTTTTACCAGGCTTAACTTGGAAGTGAATGTTGTAAACAAACTTTTGTCCTGTTTGTTCGGTAATTCCGACAATGGTTGGACCTTGAACGATTGTCTTTTTTTCAGGTTGAATAGTGCGGTTACATTCTTTGATTAGCCTGTTCACTTCATCAAGATCATTTTTGGTAGATAAATCTAAGTTAATATCTAGTCCGACGCCGCCGTGAGCAAGGTTTTGGACAATAGTGATATTGCGGTTAGGGATGTAGATGATTGAACCATCTGCTCCTTTTAGCCTTGTAGTTCTAAGCCCCAATTGAACAACAGTACCAACATTAGTGCCGATTTGAACTAGGTCACCAACATCGAATTGATCTTCACTCAAAATAAAGAAACCGTTGACTAAATCACTGACAAAGCCCTGTGCTCCCATACCTAAAGCTAAAGAGAAGATCCCGGCACTGGCAAGAAGAGTACCAACAGGAACCCCTAAGATAGATAAAATTCCAAATAAGTAAAAGAAAATGATAGTGTATTGAAAAACGCTGTTAATTAAGGCAGTGATTGTTTTAGAACGCTTATTTTTAATAGTATTGTGTTTGGCTAAATAATTGTTAATTAATTTATGACCAAAGTGAGATAATAGATAAAAGATTAAAGTCGTAATTGCTAATTGCCAAATGGTAGAAAGCAAATTTTGACTAATTTTTCCCCAATCTATTTCTATTTTTTGAATATTTAATTGTGATGGAAGCTTCATATACGACCCTTTCATTATAGTTATGGTTTAATAAATAATAACAATACATGGATTGAGAATAAAGCATTTTCATGCTAGACTTTTTCTTAGGTAATATGGAGGTAAAAGATGACAATTTCTTATGGTGCTTTAGCTGGATTAATTGCAGCTATCGCTTTCTTAATTTTAGTGTTGTTTACAATTCCGATGCTTACTCGGACCGCAAAATTACTAAAAGAAACCAGTGCAACTATCCAAACAACTAATGAGTCATTAAAAAAGATGACTGAAGATATGGATGGTTTAATGGATCAAACAAATGATTTGCTAGATAAAACTAATGATCTTATGGTCGATGTTAATGGTAAAATGAAGACGTTAGATCCAGTAGTTCAAGCTGCTGCAGATTTAGGCGAAAGCGTATCAGAATTAAACGATTCATCCAAGAAGATCGCTAAACGCTTTAGCAGCAATCATTTTAGCCATGCTGGTCTTGTTTCTTCAATAGCTGCGACGGCATTTGCAAGACGCAAGCGTCGCAGAGGTGAAAATTAATAAAGGAGGAATTCACCATGAAAAAATTCGCAAGTTTTGTATTAGGTGCCGTTGCAGGATGTGCAGCAGGTTTTCTCGCAGGTTCACTTCTTGTTAGTGACGAACAAGTTGATGACGTTAAGAACAAAATTAAAGATAACGACAAGCTTCAAGATTTGAAGAAGAAATACGATAACGGTACTGAAATTGTTAAGAATCAATTGGCATCATTCCCTAAGAATGTTGAAGATGATTCAGAATTAAAAGACTTTGATGATATCGTAATTGATGACTCGAATAAAGATGACGATGTTGCTGAAGGCGACAACGCTCAAGAATCTGTTGACGATTTAAACAACGCAGAAGAAGAAAAAACTGATAATGCAGCAGATGAAGATAAGCCAGAAGCTTAATTAAATCGATAGAAAAAGGCCGATAAAATCGGCCTTTTTTATTTTTGTCTTAATCTTTAAGTGGTAAGATCTTTAAGTCCTTGTCAGTGTGAGTAAATGGCTTAAAGCCGTCTTTGGTGACAACACCACAATCTTCAATTCTGACACCAGCAAAACCAGGGATGTAAATACCTGGTTCAATTGAAAAGCACATGCCTTCTTCAATTACTAAATCGTTACCTTGAACAATTGATGGGAATTCGTGAACATTTTTACCAATACCATGACCTAAACGGTGAATAAAGTATTCGCCATATCCTGCCTTAGTAATAATGTCGCGGGCAACGCTGTCGAGTTCTTCAGCTGTAATACCGGGCTTAGCTGCTTCAATTGCTGCTTGTTGAGCTTCGCGATCGACTTCATAAATTTCACGTTGCTTATCACTTGGTGTGCCGTAAGCAACAGTTCTACTTGAATCTGATGCATAGCCATCGTGCATAGTACCTAAGTCAAACAATACTAATTCGTTAGGTTGAACAGTATTCATAGTTGGACCAAGGTGAGGGTTGGCAGCATTTTTACCAGCTTGTACGATAGTTTCAAAACTTTCGTGCATTACGCCTTTTTGAATCTTTAATTGGTAGTCAATTTGACCAGCAATACTTCTTTCAGTAGCACCAGTTCTAATTGCATCAAAACCAATCTTGAAGGCAAAGTCAGCTTCTGCACCAGCACCCTGGAGTTTTTTAATTTCTTCAGGAGTCTTGTACAAACGAAGTCTTTCAATGAAAGGTGATACATCGTTTGTGAAGCTAGAATTTGGAAATTCTCCGCGTAAAAGTTGATAATGAGCAACGGACAAGTCATCTTTTTCAATTGCCCAGTTATGGAAGTCGCGGGTTCTCTTTTTAATATTATCTGCGATTAGACTCCATGGATCTTCTGAATCAAGATAGCCGATTACGTCGCCGTTCCATTCAGAAGCTTTTGCTTCTTCTACGTTTAAAGCAGGGCAGAAAACAAAAGGTTCTGCATCTTTAAACACGACTAAAGCAAAGATTCGTTCATGAGGGTCCATTGAATAGCCGGTGAAGTAAGAGATGGTAATTGGGTTGGAGATAAAGGCGATGTCGTTGCCAGAATCTTGCAACCATTGTTGTAATTTATCTAAGTTCATAGCTTTTCCTCTTTTCTTAAGTTTAGTGCAAGTATATCATGATTTATTAATGAAAAAATGAAAGAAAAGCTGTAAACGTTTGCACTTAGTGCAAGATAATGATACATTATTAGGGCGAAGGATTTTTTTGGAAGGACTGAGATGAAGATGCATAAGCAAGAAGTTACTATTTATGATGTTGCTAGAGAAGCAAAAGTTTCAATGGCTACTGTTTCTCGTGTTGTGAATGGAAATAATAATGTTAGAAAAGAAACCCGTGATCGTGTATTAGAAGTTATTAAGAGACTTCACTACCAACCAAATGCGGTAGCACAAGGCTTGGCTTCTAAGCGTACCACTACTGTTGGTTTAATCGTTCCAGATTTAACTAATTTATATTTTGCGGAATTATCAAAGGGTATTGATGATATTGCACTTTTGTACAAATACAATATCATTATCACCAGTATTGAAAACCGCTTGATGAAGGAAGATCAAGTTATTCAAAGTTTGCTTAATAAGCAAGTTGACGGTGTAATTTACATGTCAAACCGTTTGCCAGATGAAGCTGCGGAAGCCTTTAAGCGTACTGAAACACCAGTAGTTTTGGCAGGAACTAAGGATAATCGTGATGAATTTGCTTCAGTTACGATTGATTACAAGAAAGCCGATACAGAAGCATTGAATTTGCTTATGCATGACGGCAAGAGAAATCTAGCTATTGTGGTTGGCGACCAAGATGCTGTAGTTAATGGCGAAAACAGAATTCCTGCTTACGAAGAATTTATTAAGGAAAACAATTTGGGTGAGCCACATATTTACACTGGCATTAAAGATTACTCAGATGGTTACAACTTATATCCTCAACTTGTTAAAGATGGCATTGATGGTGTAATCGTAACTCGTGATATTTCTTCAGTAGGTATCTTGAACTCTGCAATGGATGCAGGTAAGAAGATTCCAGAAGATTTGGAAATTGTTACTGCTAGCGCTACTCAATTAGCTTCTGTTGTTCGTCCAGCTTTGACTACAATTAAGCAACCACTTTATGATATGGGGGCTGTAGCTATGAGAATGCTTACTAAGTTGATGAATAACGAAGAAGTTGACGATACTCATATTGAATTGCCATATGAATTAGTTAAGAAGCAAAGTACTTTAAATCAATAAAAGATAGCAAGTTAAAAAGACCAGTTTGAAAAAACTGGTCTTTTTTTCTACGTAAAGTCAAGTCTCATCTAGGGTTAGACCTGATATTTTTAGATAATTGTCCTTGATTGTTTTTTGAGGGCCGATTTATTTTTCGTTG
>NZ_CABUIW010000056.1 GCF_902491705.1 uncultured Lactobacillus sp.
GCTCAAGCTATAGAGGAATATATCAAATACTATAACGAAGAAAGGATAAAGAGCAGATTAAAAGGCTTAACTCCGAAAGAATATCGGAATCAAGCCTCTATTAATCCTATGTTTTAAAATGTCTACTTTTTAGGTCCCACTTCAGTACCAAGATTTAGCAACTTTTTTTATTATTTTTTAAATTGATTGTGCACATATTGCGCGTAAAGCGGTGTTGATTTAATTAATTCATCATGAGTCCCAGATCCTGAAACAGTTCCATGATCGATGAAGTAAATACAATCTGCATCCACAATCGTACTCAATCTATGTGCAATTACCAGAGTTGTTCGATCTTTCATCAATGAATTAAGCGCCTTTTGCACCATTGCCTCAGATTCTGAATCTAGACTAGCTGTTGCTTCATCCAGCATTAGGATCTTAGGATCACGCAAAAATGCACGAGCAATCGCAATTCGTTGACGCTGACCACCTGATAATTTAATACCTCGCTCACCTATTTGTGTATCAAGGCCATCATCCATTTCTTTAACAAACTGATCTGCATATGCCATTTTTAAAACGCGCCATAATTCTGCTTCATCTACTTCTTTATCCAGTCCGTAAACCAGATTTTCACGAATTGTACCTGGCATTACAGCAGAATTTTGTCCCACAAGACCAATTTGCTTGCGCCAATTGCTTAAATCAATATCCTTAATTTCAGTATCGCCAATAACAATTTTTCCAGAAGTTGGTTGATAGAATTGCTCAATTAATGAAAAGATTGTTGATTTACCACCACCTGATGGACCAGCAAAAGCTACGACAGTATTGGGTTTAGCCGAGAAATTGATGTTATGAAGGATTGGCTTATCTTTTTCATATTCAAAATTAACATTTTCAAATTTCAAAGTCTTATTAGTAATATCAACTTGCTTTTTATCAGCAGTAGTTTCTTCATCTTCTTGTAAAATCTGATTAATTCTTTCAGTTGAACCACTGGTTTGTGAAAGACGGTTGAAGAACTGACTGATGATAATTACTGGTGACATAATTTGAAAAAGATACATCAAAAATGAAACCAATGCACCCATAGTTAATGAGCCATTCATTACTCGAATTGCCCCATAACCTAAAATGCCTAAAAACATGACCATCATCAGCATATTAGTAATAGGTGAAGTGAGCGAATTAATCAGCGCTTCTTTCACACCGATTCCGTAAAGGCTATCAATACGGTGATTACCGTCTTTTAGTTCTTTTTGCTCACCATTAGATGATTTAACTAATCGAATTTCACCTAAGACACTGGTTGAATCACTAGAAAAATTAGCTAACTCATCTTGACGTCTGCGGCCAATACTGCGGGATTTTTGCATGATTGGCAAAACAGCCAAAATAATCAAAGGTACACCAACAAACATCAAAATCGTCATTTGCCAATCCATGGCTAGCATAATGATTAATGCACCAAAGAATTGTAAAAGTGATGTCATTGCATTAGGCAAGGTTGATGCAAGCAGCTCTTTAACTTGAGAAGTATCATTCACCAAGCGCGAACTAATTTCACCAGTTTTAGTATTATCAAAATATGTAACCGGCATATGAAGAAGTTTGCTCCACAACTTTTTACGCAGTTTTGCAACAACCTCTTCACCAAAAATACCCAAAATTAGTCCAGATAACGCACTGATAATCAGTCCACCTATGAAAATTATGATAGTTAGGATGACTAAATTAGGACTTAGATTTTTAAAACCATTAATCAAACGCTGCGCTAGTTGCGGTACGAATAAGTTAGCAGCAGTAGCGATGAATCCTAAGATAGTACCAATTACCAATTTGGAGTAATGGGGATGCAGGCTGTTAATTAGTTTAAAAAAGCTATTAAAGTTAAATTTATTTTGCTTATTTGATTTATTCGATATATCAGGCCTCATGAAAACCTCCTACTAAATAGTTAAGTATCTAACTTTTTTAATTATTTAAACACTTAGATATCTAATAGTCAAGTGCCTAATTTTTCTATTTAAGGCTTTTATTTATATTTTTCAAACTAGTTAAGAGATTATCAATATCCCGTTCATCTAATCTATCGATAATTTGTTGGTTAAGGTTGTCCATTTGATCATCAATTTCTTGTGCTATTTTTTCACCTTTTTCAGTTAAATAAATTCTTTTGTTTCTAGCTGAATTAGGATCAACTTTTCGCACAATTAATCCATCACGCTCCAAATTCTTCAACATGTTCGTGACTGATGCATTACGTAAATGGAAGAAATCGCTAAGTTCACGCTGGATCAAACCTGGATGCTTTTTAATATAGGCCATCGTATGAGCTTGTTGCGGTGTAACGTCTAAACTTGAGGTTTGTTGCATAATGAAACGCTGCGTCTGAATCATATAAAGGCGAAGTAGCCGATTTGCTTCAGCAAATTTTTCTTTTTTAGTTGGCATAATATCCCTCTTTTCATTTTTATTAATTATAACAGTTAGATAGTTAAGTATTATATTTTTTGTATCAAAAAACTCCTAAGTCTGAATTTTTTCACACCTAGGAGATTTATTTAGCATATATAAATAAATGAATATTGCTTGATTCTTATAGGTGAACTCCCAGAATCAAACGTGCTTCTCGGCTCATCTTATCCGGTGTCCATTGAGGATAATAAACTAACTTTACGTCACACTTTTTTATCCCATCAATACTCATTGCTGCTTTATGAATCAAATCAGTTAAAACATCAATAATTGGGCATCCCATCGTCGTCAAAGTCCAATTTATTTTGCATAAACCCTCATCATCTACATCGATATCATAAATCAATCCCAGATCTATTAGCGACACACCAAGTTCTGGATCAATTACCTTAGCTAAAGCATCGTAAACTGCCTTTTCTTTTTCATTTAATTTATCTACATCCATTATCCAATTGCTCCTTCCATCTGGAAGCTAATCAAACGATTAAGTTCAACCGCATATTCCATTGGCAATTGCTTAGTAAATGGTTCAACAAATCCCATAATGATCATCTCAGTGGCTTTTCTTTCAGGGATGCCGCGACTTTCAAGATAATAAAGTTCCTCATCTGAAATCTTAGAAACCGTAGCTTCATGTTCCATTGTCACATTGGAGTTTTCAATTGAATTAGTAGGAATAGTGTCTGAAGAAGATTTGTCATCCATGATGATGGTGTCACATTCAACGTGAGCCTTTGAACCAGATGAGTTTTTAGTAAAGTTGACACTACCACGATAATCGGTAGAGCCGCCACCTTTAGCAATTGATTTTGACACAATTGAACTCGAAGTATTAGGAGCGTTATGAATCATTCTAGAGCCAGAGTCTTGGTGAATACCCTTATGAGCTACAGCAATTGAAAGCATAGTTCCGCGTGCACCTTCACCGTTTAAATAAACACTAGGATACTTCATGGTTACCTTGGCACCAAGATTACCATCAACCCATTCCATTGTGGCATGTGCATCAGCTGCAGCACGCTTTGTTTCCAGACTATAAACATTATCTGACCAGTTCTGAATTGTAGTGTAACGGCAATATGCATCATGCATAACGTTAACTTCAACAACGGCCGCGTGCAAACTATCTGAAGAATATTGTGGAGCAGTACAGCCTTCAACATAATCAAGGTGAGCACCTGGTTCAACGATGATCAATGTTCGTTCAAATTGACCAGAATTTTCTGCATTCAATCTAAAGTAAGCTTGAAGTGGTGTCATACATTTAACATCTTTTGGTACATAAATAAATGATCCACCTGACCACACAGCTCCATTTAAAGCCGCAAATTTATTAGAAGTTGGTTTCACAAGCTTACCAAAATACTTCTTAAAGATTTCTGGATATTTTTGTAAAGCTGTATCTGTATCAGTAAAAATGATGCCCATTTCATCGAATTGCTTCTTCATATTGTGGTAAACCATTTCTGATTCATACTGGGCAGCAGAGCCAGCTAGATATTTACGTTCTGCTTGTGGAACTCCTAGTCTTTCAAAAGTTTCCTTAATATCATCTGGAACATCTTTCCAATCACGATACTTTTTATCAGTCATTTTTTGATAATAAAGCATGTTCTCAAGATCAAGATCTGAAAGATCGGGGCCAAAATTAGGCATTGGCATTTTCTTGTAAATTTCATAGCATTTGAGTCTATAATCTAGCATCCACTTTGGCTCATGCTTTTCTGCAGAAATCTTACGTACAATATCTTCAGTTAAGCCACGACCGGTTGAAAATTTCGGCTTCACATCATCGTGAAAGCCATATTGATAATTTTCATCTTTAACGATGTCTTCTACTTTAGTCATTCTCGTTTTCCTTACTTTCACCTAAAAGCATGCGATCTAATCCCCACCAAGCAAGCGTTGCACATTTAATTCTGGCAGGAAATTCCATAATACTCGTTAAAATTTTTGCGTCTTTTAATTGATCAATCTCTTCTTCAGGATGTTCATGCCCCATTGCTAAATCTGAGAACAATTTAGATAGCCTAATAGCTTCATCCTGACTTTTACCAGTCATAAGAGTCGTCATTAAACTAGCTGAAGCTTGGCTAATAGTACATCCCTGCCCCTCAAAAGCAATTTGCTTAATCACTTTTTGATCGTCGCTTAACTTTAAAGTTAGATGCAATTTATCACCACAACTTGGGTTATAAATTGTCGTTTGACGATCTGCATTATCAATCTCGCCGCGATTGCGAGGATTTTGCGCATTCTCTAAAATTACTTGTCGATATAGCATTCTAAGTTGATCATTTAATGCCATTATTGAAAAACTCCTCTGTCTCTTTCAGCGCTGAAAGCAAATGGTCACAATCTTTTTGCAAATTAAAAATTGAAAAGCTTACGCGCGCAGTTGATTCAACGTTAAGTCTCTCCATTAAAGGTTGAGCGCAATGATGTCCAGCTCTGATTTGAATTCCTTCAAAGTCTAATGCAGTTGCTAAGTCGTGGGGATGCACATTATTTAAATTAAAGGCAATCACGTTAGTGTGCTTTTCGACATCTTTAGGACCATAAACTGTAACATATGACAACTCTTCTAATTTAGGTAGTACATATTTTGTAAGTTCATGTTCACGGCTTTGAATATCGTTAAGACCAATTTGATTGATAAAATCAATGGCACTAGCTAACCCAATTGCTCCAGAAATGTTGGGAGTTCCCGCCTCAAACTTTTGTGGTACAGCTGCCCAAGTTGTACGTTCTTTAGTTACCGATTCAATCATCTCGCCACCAAAACGATATGGTGGCATTACCTCAAGCAAATTCTTTTTGCCATATAAAATGCCAATTCCATCTGGACCAAACATCTTATGTCCAGAAAAAGCATAAAAATCAGCATCTAAATCTTGCACGTCAATTGGAATGTGACCTGCAGCTTGAGCACCATCGACCACGATTTTTGCACCATGGCTATGAGCTATTTTAGCTAAAGTCTTTATTGGATTAATTGTTCCTAGAACATTAGATGCATGTGCTATAGCAACTATCTTGGTTTTATCAGTAATTTTCTTTTTTGCATCATCAAGATCCAGCTGACCATCATCTGTAATATCAATGAACTTTAAAATAGCATGCTTCATTAAAGCCAACTGCTGCCAAGGGACAAAATCGCTATGGTGTTCCATAATCGTCACAACGATTTCGTCTCCTTCATTAACATTCTGAAGCCCATAGGTTGAAGCAACTAAATTCAAGCTGTCAGTACAACCAGCTGTGAAAATCACTTCACTTGCGTTTTTGGCGTTAATAAAATGTTGTACCTTTGCTCGAGCATCTTCATATGCCTGAGTAGCCTCAATACCTAATGTATCAACGCTACGGTGTACATTTGCTCTTTTGGCCTTTTCAAATTCATTAATCTTTTCAAGTACACTATTAGGAATCTGTGCAGTTGCGGCACTATCTAAATAGATTAATTTATGTCCATTTATTTTTTCTTGAAGAATTGGAAATTGATCACGAATTTGAAACAGCTTTTCTTTGTCCATCAATTAACTTTCTTTCCAAAATTTTGATCATCTTAGCTCTTACTGATTTATCTGGAATTGAATCTAGGACTGCGCCTAAGAATCCACGAATTACCAAGCGTTCGGCTTGATCATATGGAATTCCGCGACTCATTAAGTAATCCATTTGAATTTGATCAACGGGTCCAACACTTGCCGCGTGAGCCGCAATAACGTCATTTTCATCAATTAATAAAAGTGGATTAGCATCCCCATGAGCATTGTCTGACATCATCAAAACTCTATTCTGTTGATCTGCCTTCGAGCCATGTGCGCCATGCACAATTTGACCAATTCCGTTAAAAATTAAATTTGAATCCTCTAGTAAAACTCCACGTTGATTGATTAAACCAGTTGAATGCGGTCCACGATTGGTAACTCGATTATTAATCCCCATCTTTTGCTTGCCACTAGTTACAGCAATAGCTTGAGAATTGGCATAACTGCCTTCACCAATTAACTCAGAATCAATGTCTCCAATTGTGTCACAGTCATTCATAAATCCAATGGCCCACTCAACATGAGCATCTTTTTTAATTTTGGCTCTTCGATTGAAATACAAAGTAGTTTGCTTGCTGATCTCTTCTAATGAAGAAAACTCAACTTTACTCTCAGGATTAGCAACAATTTCAACCATCATGCTGGCCGTATTTTTATGATCTCCAACTGTACTCAAATGTTGCAAAAACTTCACTGAAGATCCCTGTTCAGCCACGATTAAAATATGCGGATTCCAATTTGCATCTTGGGTACTATCTTGTATCAAATCGACCTCGATTGGATTTTTAACCTGAACGTTTTTAGGAATATATAAAAATAGTCCTGAGTTAAAATACGCCATATGATTAGCAGTTAATTTATCTTCATTGGCATCAATAACTTCAGTCATCAGATATTTTTGAACCAATTCTGGATGATTTTTGATAGCTGAAAAAATATCAGATAAAATCACACCATCTTGCTTCATTTCTTCATCTAAGCTAACTGAAACAGTGGTTTGACCAAACTGAATTAAATTTGCATTTTCATCTTTCTCAATTAAGGCAGGATCTGAGTCAAAAGGCTTAATACTTTCATTTTCCATAAGTGGCCAATTTTTATAATGAAATCTCTGCATTCTTGGGAAATCTAGCTTATCAATTTGCTCAAAAGCTGCCTCTCTTTTTTCAAGCAGCCACTTGGGTTCTTCACGCTTTAGACTGTCTTCTTGCAATTGAGCAGCTTTACTTGTTTCTGACATTTTTCTACCTCTATTCATTGTCATCAACTAAGTGAATATTCAAACCTAATTCATCGCGAAGGCCTGCATAACCCTCATCTTCAAGTCTCTTAGCCAGTTCAGGGCCACCATCTTTTACAACTCGGCCATCCATCATCACGTGAACAACATCAGGAACAATGTAATTTAATAATCTTTGGTAGTGAGTAATAATCAAAGAGCCGAAGTTTTCACCGCGCATTGCGTTTACACCACGAGAAACGACCTTCAATGCATCAATATCAAGGCCGGAATCAATTTCATCCAAAATTGCAAAGCTTGGTTTGATCATTAACAACTGCAAAATTTCGTTACGCTTCTTTTCACCACCAGAAAAACCTTCATTTAAGTAGCGTTCTGTCATTGATTGCTTCATATCAAGTAAATCCAAATTCTTATCTAATTCCTTTAAAAAATCAGTAATTGGAATAGGATTGTCTTTTGGACGACGAGCATTGATCGCAGTTCTTAAAAATTCCGCATTAGTTACGCCAGGAACTTCTGCGGGATATTGCATAGCAAGAAAAAGTCCTTTACGTGCTCTTTCATCAACAGTCATATCAAGAATACTTTCACCGTTGAGCTTAATATCTCCTCCAGTAATGTGATAATTTTGATTGCCCATAATAGTTTCTGATAATGTAGATTTACCAGTACCATTAGGTCCCATAATGGCGTGGATTTCACCAGTTTTAAGAGTTAAATTTACGCCTTTCAGGATCTCTTTCATTTGCTTTTTTTCGTCATCTTTTACTTCAACATGTAAGTCTTGGATTTCTAAAACTGCCATTTCGTTTCTCCCTCAATCGAACAAATAATTTTGTTGTATCTAACTTAACATCTAAAAAATTTTAAAATAAGTCTTGATTTAGCAGCTCTTTTTTGGATTTGAAAATTTTTCCTTATAAAACCATTTAACTGAAATCACTTACATTCATCTGCTATACTTAACTTAGTAGATAAATATAGAGGGTAAAATAAATGAGTAAAATTCCTTTTAAAGTAGTTGCCGTTGATATGGACGGCACATTCATGCGTGATGATCAAACTTTTAATCATAAAAAATTTGATCGTCTTTTGGATCAATTACGTGCAGACGGTGGTCATTTTATCGTATCAAGTGGTCGACCTTATGAGCGACTTAGAAAAGATTTCATGGGATTCTTGGATCGAATCGACATGATCGCAGATAACGGTTCACTACTTTTACAAGATGACAAGATTATCAACACTCACCTGATTACTTATAAGACAACAATTGATCTAATCAAATTCATCCAAGAACATTATCCAGAAAGTTCAATCATTGTAACTGGGGTTGAAAATTCATATACAACGATTAATTCTTCACCTGATTTTAAGCAGACGATGAACTTCTATTATCCTGATCGAATTGAAGTTAGCGATCTTATCTCTGCTATAAATCCTGATGATCGTATTACCAAGATTACTCTAAGTTAAAAAACAGACTTCTCTGCAGAATTTGAGCGTGCATTTAATAAGAAGCATGCTGAAAAGATTCACTGTACTTCAAGTGGTTTCGGATTGCTTGATATCGTACCTTACAGCGTAAATAAAGGTAGTGCATTAAAATACTTCTTGTCATTTTGTCCATCGCTAAACCAAGCGAATTAATTGCCTTTGGCGATGGACAAAATGACAAGGAAATGCTTGAGCTTGCTGGTTACAGCTATGCAATGGCGAACGGCGATCCGGAAATTAAAAAGATTGCTAAATATGAAGCTCCTTCTAATAATGACGATGGTGTCTTAGAAGTCTTAGATCATTACCTAAATAGAAGTCTTTAATATAAACAATAAGCAGAAAATACTACTTAATCACTGGGAGAACATATGGCTATAAATATTTCTTTACAACCATTCAATCAAACGTATTTAAAAGACATTTGGAAGGCCGGATTCACAAAAGAGCACCCTAATTGGATCGATTATAATGCACCGTATTTTGATGATTACATTCAATATCCTAATTTTATAGATTTTAAAACTAGCTCTATCGCTGACTTTCTGTTAAGTAGTGATTGTAAAGCAATTATTTTAGACTCTAAAGCAATCGGTATGGTATCAAAAGTTTGGATTAATAAACAGACCAGGTGGCTAGAAATCGGTATTGTAATTTACAATTCAGATGAGTGGAAACAAGGAATTGGTAGTACTTCATTAAGTCTATGGATTACTAATATTTTTAAGAAATATCTCGATCTTGAACATATTGGTTTAACCACGTGGAGTGGTAATAAAGGAATGATGCATCTAGCACAAAAACTAAATTTTAAAAAAGAAGGTCAAATTCGCAAAGTACGCTATTATGACGGAGTTTATTATGATAGCTTGAATTATGGTATTCTACGAAGTGAATGGGATAATTTTATTCAAAAATGACCCGTTGAAAAGAAAAAAATCAATACCTAAACAAAAAAAGTTGAGTAAAAACTCAACTTTTTATTTTCCCAAATTTACAAAAGTATTGAAATTCATGTAGTGATAATGCACTCGCATGTTAGACACTTCAAATGGCGTACCATCATCTAAGAAGAAGATACCATCCATCACCCCTACAGGTTCGGTATCTTTTAAATGAAGCTGTTCTTGATCTGTCTTGTTTGACGGCTCAACTGTAATATTCAGAAATGCTTTGGTAACCGTCTTATTTTGCTCATCTTCTAAATAATTGAATAATGAACTTTGCAGCGTTTCAGGCTTTAATTCCGGCATGATCTTAATTGGTAAATAACCCGTTTCAATCAAGAATGGCTGCTCATCAAGCAAACGCAGTCTCTTAAACTCATAAACAAAGTCATTTTCGTTTAAAAATAAGTCCTCTGCAACTTCCTTAGTAGCTTTAATGACATGAAAATCGAGTAACTTAATTTGTTGCTTTTTGCCAGGCACCTTAAAACTGTCAGTAATCCCTAAATTGGATCCATCGTAGCGAAACATCGCCTGATTTTTTAGATAAAGTGGATTGATGAAGGTGCCACTACCTCGTTTTTTAAAGACTATTCCCTGCTGAGCAAGCAATTCCAAAGCCCGCTTCATTGACGAGCGACTAACACCATAGTGTTCTGCTAAACTACGCTCATCGGGAATCCGCATCCCATCATATTTATCATTTAAAATATTATGTTTTATATCCTGCATTACTGTCCGATAAACGTAATCTGCCATTATTCTCTTCCTTGATCAGCTTTTTTGATACTATCGATAAACCATTTTGCAAACTTGTCTAAATCAACATCAGTCGCAATTTCTGCATTTACATGTTCTTGATCCATGAAGTTAATTACGCTTGCACCATAAGTGTATTGACCGCGAAGTTCAATTTCTACATTTGCTTTTCTCATAGTAAACATCTCTGGATGAAGCAAAATGCCCACAGCTGTTGGATCATAGATCTTAATTCGTGGATCGCCATCTGGTTCATGAATGTTTGAAAACATAGAGTAAAGCATGTTACCTACTTCACCACATTCTTTTACCTTATCCATTTGTTCAGGTGTAAGGTGGGCTTTATTACCGATTTCAAGTGGAGCTACTTTGACTGGTAAACCACTATGAAATACTACTTGTGCGGCTTCAGGATCACCTGCAATATTGTATTCTGCAAGTGGACTGTGATTACCACGGCCGATGTTTCCGCCCATAATTACCACTTGTTCAACATTTTCCTTTACTTCAGGATATTGCTTAAAGAGTAAAGCATAATCAGTCAAAGGCCCGATACCCATTAAAGTTACCTTTTCTGGGCTCTTTTTAATTTCTTCAGCCATTAAAGTAGCAGCAAGGCCTGGCTTAACTAGATCAGTATTCGCCTTTTCAAATTCAAAACCGGCAATTCCAGTCTTGCCGTGTACTGACGCTGCACTAATCATTGGAGCAACAAGTGGCTGATTTGCACCAATAACCACAGGGACCTTAGTATGCAAGAATTTTTCTAAATCAAGGGTATTTTGCGTAGTATATTCTAGTGGCACGTTACCCCAAGTTGGAACGATCATTCTTACATCGAGTTCATCTGCAAAAAGACTGATAGTCATTGCAGCAACATCATCGATTCCTGGATCAGTACTAATAATTAAAGGTTTTTTGGTCATAAAATTTGCCCTTTCTAAGCATGTAAGTAACTTTATGATACAAAAAAACGACCAATAAAAAAAGTGGTTAGGTTCAAACCACTTTCTTATTCATCCCAATTTTACTTCTTCTTATCTTCAATCGTACCATCGCTATGTGCAATAATTACCTCATCACACATATCAAGGAACAATCCGTGTTCAACCACACCAACAGTGTGATCAAGATAATCAGCTAAACCATGAGGAGCTGGAATTGGATCAACTGCTAAGTCAATGATGTAATTACCATAGTGGGTAATGTAACGCTTATCGCCATCCATACGCCATTGAGGCTTTAAGCCTTCTTGTTCAAAGCGTCTAAAGTTTTGCTCACAAGAAATTGGCAAAACTTCAACAGGAAGTGGGAAGCCGCTTAAGCGATGAACTAATTTAGATTCATCAACAATCCAAACAATCTTCTTGGAGTTAATGGCTACATTCTTTTCAAGAGTTAAAGCACCGCCGCCACCTTTGATACCATCTAAGTTGTCAGCAACACGGTCTGATCCATCAACAGTTAAATCTGCTTGATCAATATCAGCAAGTTCACTAACTTTAAAGCCTAAACCTTCAAGTTGCTTCTTACTTCTGTTACTGGTAGTAACAATTGCTTTTAACTTCAAGCCATCTTCATCTTTACGCTTGCCTAAAGCATCAATAAAAAATGCCACTGTAGATCCGGTACCAACGCCCAAGATCATACCAGATTTGACCATATCGGCTGCTTTTTCAGCAGCTTCTTTTTTTAAACGATCTTGCTCAGCTTTATCCATTTATTCTTCCTCCAGCGCTTGCTTTACTTCTTGTTCAGTAGGAATTGATGGTTGTGCACCTAAACGTTGAACTGCGATTGATGAAGCACGGCTAGCAATCTTAGCAGCTTCTTCAAAGTTTGATAAGTCTTCTTTCAAGTTGCTTGCTAAGTAACCAATAAAGGTATCGCCGGCACCAGTTGTATCAGTTGCTTCGACCTTATATGCAGGAATCAAAGTTTCAACATTTTCAGTTGAAATATATGCACCCTTATCACCGTAAGTAATCACAACATTCTTTACACCAAGTAAGTGAAGCTTTTCAGCATTAGTTGCTAAAGATGACTTATCTTTAATTTGAATACCAGTAATCTTTGCACTTTCAGTTTCGTTTGGTGTAATAATGTCGGTATATTTCAATAATTCTTCTGGAATCTTTTCAATGGCTGGTGCTGGATTCAAAATAGTAATCTTGCCCGCCTTTTTAGCCATCTTAAAAGCTGCAGTAGTTACTTCAATTGGTGTTTCAAATTGAGCAATGATGCAGTCCCAGCTCTTAATTAAATCGCCTGCTGCTTTAATGTCTTCAACAGTTAATTCATAATTTGCACCGTGATCAATAATAATATCGTTTTGACCAGCTTCATTTAAAGTAATGTAAGCATGACCAGTCTTTGCACCCATTGTCGTTTGTACATAAGTAGTGTCTACTCCGTAGCTCTTCAATTGATGGGTAATATAGCCGCCTTCGCTGTCTTCACCTACACGGTTAATAAAGTAAGTCTCTGCACCACTTTTAGCAGCAGCAATAGCTTGATTGGCGCCTTTGCCTCCACCTGCAGTAGTAATTTCCTTGGCATTAATAGTTTCGCCAGGCTTAGGAAAATCCTTTACGTGCAATGTAGTATCTACATTGCTTGATCCAATAACTACAATCTTCTTCATGAGCATCCCTTCTTAGAAATGTATTTAATCGTTTTAATTATATCAAAAAAACGTGTTCAATTAGCTGAACACATTTTTTTGACATCCTAATGTAAAATACCGCCGTTTACAAAGCCCTTGAGTCGCTCGGCTTCCCATTTCAAAGTATTGGAGTCATCAACTTGTGAAATCTTGTAGCCTACAAAATAAGGTGAAGCGTAAAAACGTGGAATAATCTTGCAGCAAGTTCCAGTCCCATCATTAATTGGGTAAAAGAATAAGTTGTACGAATCAACACCGTGTGACAAGACTGATCTTACATATTGCGTACCTTTTTGAATCAAATCAGCCCAGGTACCCAAATTGGTGTTGTCCTTAGTTAAAATGTTCACTTCTTGGTAGCCTTGAACAGGATATGCGGAAAGATTCATTTCAACTGATCCAGATCTACCAACTTCAAAACCTTTAAAATTATCGGGACCGATATCACAGTAACCATCTTTGTGATACAAACCAACAATTTGCATATGTGGGTGAGTCAAAGAACCATCTGATTTAGGACCAAAGTTCTTGTACCACAGAACACTCTTATATCTACCTGAGTTATACATTTTTTGAAAACATTTAAGAGCAAACTTCATTAATTCTTGGTTATCTTCGCGTGTGTACGTAGAAATGTCGCCTTGGTGGTCACTTGATTCGATTAAAATAGTTTGGTCTGTATCCTGCAAAGTCGGATATTTATTTTTTAACCAAATCTTGTCGCCGTCTTTATCAAAAATATTAACCAAATGACTTACATCACAGAAAGGACAGCCTGCATTCTGGTTACCTTGACGATTGCCGTAATCGTAGTCGTATGGCTTACGCTTACCGATTGAATATTCATAAACTAAAGGATTTTTATCCATTATTCTCACCTACTAAACCAAATTACCAATTTTTATAGCTATGTTCATTTAAGAACATTATATTAAATTTGTCTATCAATAGTACGTATATTTATGTTAAACTTGTACTTGAAAGAATGATATATTGAGAGGCAATAGAAGAATGAAATTTTATAAAAAGCTAGCACTTGTCGGTGCAGCTGCAATTGGTTTAGTCAGTCTTAGTGCTTGTTCAAATAACAATAATAATTCAAGTTCAAGCTCATCAAAGATTCCTACCAAGATTAATAAGAAAACCACTATTAATTTCTGGTATTCATTAACTGGAACTTCACAAAGTGCTTTGCAAAAGTTAACTAAGGACTTTGAAAAGAAGAATCCTAACATTACCATTAAGTTGCAAAGCCAAGGTGGTAACTATTCAGACTTACAAGCCAAGCTTGTATCTGGTGTCCAATCTCCAAAGGATTTACCAACTATTACTCAAGCTTACCCAGGTTGGCTTTACAATGCGGCTAAAAACAACATGCTTGTTAACTTAACTCCATATGTTAACAACAAGTCAATCGGCTGGGGCTCATACAAAAACAGTGGAATTAAAAAAGCACTTTGGGATGGTGCTAACATCGGTGGCACACAATACGGTGTACCATTTAACAAGTCAGTCGAAGTACTCTTCTACAACAAGACATTGCTTGATAAGTATGGCGTAAAAGTTCCAACTAACATGAGTCAACTTGCAAGCGTATCTGCTGAAATCTACCGCAAGAGTCACCATAAGGTTCGCGGTGTCGGCTTCGATGCACTTAACAACTACTACATGATGCAAATGAAGGAAGTTTACGGCAAGGACTTCAACAAGAATTTGAACTTTGCTGCTAAGGATTCTGTTAAGGCAATCAACTACTACGCAAACGGTGTAAAGGCTGGCTACTTCATGCAAGCTGGTACACAAAAGTACATGTCTACCCCATTTAACAATGGTCAAGTTGCCATGTTCATCGGTTCAACTGCTAACGAAGCTTACCTTAAGCAAGGACTTAAGAAGGGCTACACTTACGGTGTTGCAGCTCGTCCAAGTACTATGAACGTTCAACAAGGTACTGATATTTACATGTTCAAGAAAGCTACTGCAATGCAAAAGGCAGCCGCATTTAAGTACCTTAAGTTCTTGACCTCTAAGTCATCACAACTCTATTGGGCAAAGCAAACTGGTTACATGCCAGTTAACACAGCTGCTTTGAATGATTCAGCTTACCAAAAGGCTAAGAACAGCAAGATCCCTGCTATTCTTTCTAAGACTTCAAAGCACTTATACTTCTTGCCAGTTACTAAGAACTCAATCACTGCATATGACCAAGTTAACACTAATATGCAAACTATCTTAGCTAAGGCTGCTAAGAAGCAAAGTTGGACCAGTGATATTCAAACTGGTAAAAACAAGCTTGATGCTTCTTGGAAGCAATAAAAAATAGCTTTATAAGTCAAAAGACATCCTTAACAAAAGGATGTCTTTTTTCTACGTAAAGTCAAGTCTCATCTAGGGTTAGACCTGATATTTTTAGATAATTGTCCTTGATTGTTTTTTGAGGGCCGATTTATTTTTCGTTG
>NZ_CABUIW010000057.1 GCF_902491705.1 uncultured Lactobacillus sp.
GCTCAAGCTATAGAGGAATATATCAAATACTATAACGAAGAAAGGATAAAGAGCAGATTAAAAGGCTTAACTCCGAAAGAATATCGGAATCAAGCCTCTATTAATCCTATGTTTTAAAATGTCTACTTTTTAGGTCCCACTTCAATCAGATGGCGTACGTGAATTTATTTTTAATAAATATGAAGACGATATTACAAAAAATATTAATAGTTTAACTGCCTCTTCAAAATCACAATTGACAGTGCATGCAAAACAAATGTATAAATTTGCCTTTGAAATGAAAAAAGGTGATTTTGTTTTAACACCTACAAAGCATTCTTATAAATTTGCTCTTGGAGAGATAATTGGTGATCCTTATGATGAATCAGTAGAAAAAATAAAGAAGCTTCAACAAGAAGCGAATAATAAAGATATAGCATATACACCGTCTAATTATATTAAAAGAAGAAAAGTTAATTGGCTGTTTATTATTGATAGAAGAGATTTACCAAAAGAAATAGCTTGGATAATGAACACGCATCAAGCTATTGAGACGTTAAATGTAGAAAATAAAACAAAATTATTTAATTTGGTCGCCCCTCTTTATGAATATAATAATAAATATTATTTGCGTGTGTATACATCGCATGGAGGAGAATTAAATATTTCTGATTGGAAAAATTTACTTTCAATTGTTCCTGAAGATAAGCATGAAGATATTGATTTACGAGCAGATGTAAATTCACCAGGTTTTTTTACTTTTTTAACCGATAATTTTGTTGAAATAAAACATATTGTTCAAATATTGCTTTGGAGTACAGGGATGGGAATATCGATTAAGGGTGCTATAAAGATGATAGTCGGAAAAGATAATTTGAAGAAGAAAGGAATAGTCAAATGGGGACAGGAAATATATAAAAATCATCAAGATAATAAAGTGCATAATATGAAAAAGAAAATTGAATATGTGAAAGAAAAGAACAAGTATAAAAAATTAAAAAATCTAGATTTAAGTATTAAAGAAGTAGGTAAGCCAGTTGAAAAAAATAATGATAAAATCATTGGACTAAATATAGAAGATAAGAAAAATAAAGAAAATTAGGCAATATTTTGTATTAAAAAATATTCTAGAATAAGTATGGAGCAAAAGGTAATTCATATGCTACAACACTACACAAGTGGCGAATTTGCGAAGAAGGCGCATGTGTCGATTCGCACAATTCGCTATTATGATCAGAAGAATTTATTAAAGCCAGCAATGCACACTAAAGGTGGGGCACGGCTTTATACTGACCAAGATTTTGCCAAACTGCAACAGATCTTGCTTTTAAAATACTTAGGATTCTCACTGAGCGATATTCGTGAAATGACTATTGGCTCTGGTGATAAGCAATTATTGCGAGAGTCACTACAGATTCAGAAGCGCCTTGCTGAAGAGCGACTTGAAGAGATGAAGAACGTGGTCGGTGCAATCAATTCAACTAGTAAAGCACTGGATCAAAATGAACAAGTCGATTGGTCTAAGATGCTAAATTTGATTCACCTGACTTCCATGAATCACTCACTTAGCATGCAGTACAAGAACGCTACGAATATTTCTGCCCGCATTCGCCTGCACCGCGATTATTCTACTAATAAGAAAGGTTGGTTCCCATGGCTATTTAGTAATTTGCATTTAAGGCCAGGGATGAAGGTGCTAGAACTCGGCACTGGTAACGGTGCGTTATGGTCGCAGAATATTAGCAAATTGCCAGAAGGCGTGAACATTATTCTTTCTGATATTTCCGAGGGAATTTTGGCTGATGCTAAGAATGAGATTGGCGAGAATTCTGAATTTCAATATGCCGTCTTTGATGCACAGAAGATTCCTTTTGCCGATAATACTTTTGATTTGGTAATTGCTAACCACATGCTTTTTTACTGTGATGATATCCCTCAAACACTCAAAGAAATTCGCCGAGTTCTGAAGTCTGGTGCGCCACTGATGTGTAGCACTTATTCCAAGCGTCACATGCATGAGATCACTGATCTGGTGCAGAGCTTTAACTCCAATATCGTTCTTTCTTCTACTAATTTATATGAACGCTTCGGCCTAGATAACGGCAAGCAGCTTCTTAGCAAATACTTCAATGATGTTACTTGTCACAGGTACAATGATTCAATCGAAATTTCTGAAGCAATGCCACTAATTTCTTATATCCTATCTTGTCACGGCAATCAAAACGAAATTTTGCTTAATCACTATCCCGAATTTAAACACTACGTTGATGAGAAGGTCCGAGGCGGCTTTCACATTACTAAAGACGCTGGCTTTTTTGTAGCAAAATAAGTCGCGTTTTTTTCTTCATTCTCTTGAAGGTTACGTAACGTAATGTTGTATAATCCATATGAATCAAATTTTGATTATATGGAGGAACACATGAAAGTTATTGTTACTGGTGGAGCAGGCTTTATTGGCTCAAACTTCATCTTTTATATGATGAAAAAACACCCTGATTATGAGATTATCTGCTTAGACAAGTTGACTTATGCAGGTAACTTATCAACTTTGAAGAGCATAATGGACAAGCCAAACTTCAAGTTCGTTAAGATGGATATTTGTGATCGAGACAATATCTACAAGTTATTTGAAGAAGAAAAGCCAGATGTAGTTGTCAACTTTGCTGCAGAAAGTCACGTTGACCGTTCAATCGAAAATCCAGAAATTTTCCTTGAAACTAACATTATTGGTACTTCAGTATTGATGGATGCATGTCGCAAGTACGGCATCAAACGTTTTCACCAAGTATCAACTGATGAAGTATACGGCGACTTGCCACTTGATAGACCTGATCTTTTCTTCCACGAAGACACACCACTTCATACTTCAAGTCCATACTCATCAAGCAAGGCTAGTGCTGACTTGTTAGTTGGTGCATACGGCAGAACCTACAACTTGCCAGTAACTATTTCTCGCTGCTCAAACAACTACGGACCATATCAATTCCCAGAGAAGTTAATTCCATTGATGATCCAAAGAGCATTGAACAACGAAAAGTTGCCAGTTTATGGTGACGGTGAAAATGTCCGCGACTGGCTTTATGTTGAAGATCACTGCAAGGCAATTGATTTGATCTTGGAGAAGGGCAAGCCTGGTGAAATCTACAACATCGGTGGTCACAACGAAATGCACAACATCGACATTGTTAAGTTGATCTGTGACTATTTAGACAAGCCATATTCATTAATTGAACACGTTACTGACCGTAAGGGTCACGACCGCCGCTATGCTATTGATCCAGAAAAGATCCACAACGAACTTGGCTGGCTTCCAGAAACCATGTTCAAAGACGGCATTAAGAAGACCATTCAATGGTATCTTGATAACAAAGAATGGTGGGAAAATATCATTTCTGGCGATTACCAAAACTATTACGAAGAAATGTATGGTGACAGAAAGGTTTTAGACAAGGACTAAATTATGAAGGGCATTATTTTAGCGGGTGGCTCAGGCACTCGTCTTTATCCATTAACTTTAGTAACCAGTAAGCAATTATTGCCTGTCTATGATAAGCCAATGATTTATTATCCTTTATCAACCTTGATGCTTGCAGGGATTAAGGATATTTTGATCATTTCAACACCAGCTGACACACCACGCTTCAAAGAATTACTTGGCGATGGTTCACAATTTGGTGTTAAGTTATCATACAAGGTTCAACCAAGTCCTGATGGCTTAGCTCAAGCCTTTACTTTGGGTGAGGACTTCATTAACGGCGAACCTTGTGCCATGATTTTGGGCGACAACATTTTTTACGGCAACGGTTTTACACAACTACTTAAGAGTGCCGCAAAAGATGCACAAAATGGCAAGGCAACCGTATTTGGCTACTATGTAAATGATCCAGAACGCTTCGGCGTGGTTGATTTTGATAAAGATGGCAAGGCTATTTCGATTGAAGAAAAGCCAGAACATCCTAAGAGCAACTATGCTGTAACTGGTCTTTACTTCTACCCAGCTGGCGTTAGTGCAAAGGCCGCTCAAGTTAAGCCAAGTGCACGCGGCGAAGTTGAAATTACCAGTTTGAATGACATGTACTTGCAAGAAGGTAACTTAGACGTACAACTTTTGGGTCGCGGCTATGCCTGGCTTGATACTGGTACAATGCATAGTTTAGTTGATGCTTCTAACTACGTTAAGATGGTTGAGGAGCGTCAAGGCGTATCAATTTCAGCACCTGAAGAAATTGCATTTGTTCATGGCTGGATCAGTAAAGATCAATTGCTTAAAGCAGCAGAACACTATGGCAAGAGTCCATATGGTCAACATTTAAAGTCAGTTGCTGAAGGAAAATTACGTTATTAATAAGGAAAGAAGATAAAAATGGGACAAATTAAAGTTGAAAAGAATGTCGGCGGTATTGAAGGTTTAGCGGTAATCACCCCAACTGTTCACGGAGATGACCGTGGTTACTTCATGGAAACTTTTAACCAAAGAGACATGATGGATGCGGGATTTAGTATTAATTTCGTTCAAGATAACCAATCAAGCTCAACTAAGGGTGTACTTCGTGGTTTACACTTCCAAAAGCATTACCCACAAATTAAGTTGGTTCGCGCTGTTCGCGGTAGCGTTTTTGATGTTGCAGTCGATCTTAGAAGTGAATCAAAGACTTACGGCAAGTGGTACGGTGTTGAATTAACTGCAGAAAACAAGAAGCAATTCTTAATTCCACAAGGCTTTGCACATGGCTTCCTTGTATTAAGTGATGTTGCAGAATTTTGCTATAAGGTTAATGACTTCTGGCATCCAAATGATGAAGGTGGTATGGCTTGGAATGATCCTGAAATTGGTATTAAGTGGCCACACCTTAAGGGCGATTACCCAGGTAGTGCTGACGCTAGTGGCTACACTTTAGACGACGGTACTAAGTTGAACATGGCAGAACGTGACCAAGAATGGCAAGGTTTAAAGGATACTTTCAAGTTTTAATTAGTGAGGCGTATTAATGAAAGCTTTTGTAACTGGAGTTAATGGTCAACTGGGCCATGACGTAATGAATGAACTTGCTAAGCGTGGCTATGAAGGTGTAGGTTCAGACCTTGCACCTGAATATAGTGGTGTTGCAGATGGCACTGCCGTAACTAAGATGCCATATGTTTCTTTAGATATCACTGATAAGGAAGCAGTTGACAAGGTAATTACTGAAGTAAATCCAGACGTAATTATTCACTGTGCTGCTTGGACTGCTGTTGATATGGCTGAAGACGATGACAAGGTAGAAGCTGTTCGCAAGGTTAATGTTGGCGGTACGCAAAATATTGCAGATAGCGCCAAGAAGCTAGATGTGCCAATGGTTTACCTATCAACTGATTACGTATTTGATGGTCAAGGTACTAAGCCATGGGAGCCTGACTTTAAGGGTTACAAGCCACTTAACGTTTATGGGAAAACTAAGCTTGGCGGAGAAAAGGCAGTTGCCGATACTTTAGACAAGTACTTTATCGTCCGTATCGCTTGGGTATTTGGCGTAAATGGTTCTAACTTTATCAAGACTATGCTTAAAGTTGGTTCTAATCATGATGAAGTTAAAGTTGTTGATGATCAAATCGGTACGCCAACTTACACTTTTGACTTGGCACGCTTACTCGTTGACATGGTTGAGACTGATAAGTATGGCTACTACCACGCAACTAATTCAGAGTTACCTGCAACTGAGAGTGGTTATGACGCAAATGGCACCAAGACTGGTTACATTTCTTGGTATGATTTTACTAAGGAAATTTACCGTCAAGCTGGCTACGACACTAAGGTAACACCTGTGACTACCGCTGAATATGGTTTATCCAAGGCGGTCCGTCCATTTAATTCACGACTTGATAAAAGCAAGCTTGAAGAAAATGGCTTTAAGCCACTTCCAACTTGGCCAGATGCTGTGAAGAGATATCTTGAAATCTTGAAAAAAGATGGATTCTTCGATAAATTAGACAAGTAAGAAAATTTAATATTTTTATGAACTAAGCTACTTTAGGGCTTAGTTTTTTCTTGTGTTTAAAATGGTTGAAATAATTTAGTGTTAAAACTTATTATATTTTTGCTATTATTAAGTTGATAATTTTGTTAATGGAGGATAAATTATGAGAGTTAGAAAAGCAGTTATTCCAGCTGCAGGTCTTGGTACTAGATTTTTACCGGTAACTAAGTCAATGCCAAAAGAAATGTTGCCAATTGTTGATAAGCCAACAATTCAATTTATAGTTGAAGAAGCAAAGGCAGCAGGTATTGAAGATATTTTAATTGTTACTGGTAAGAATAAGCGTTCAATCGAAAATCATTTTGATTCAAATCCTGAACTTGAACAAGATTTAAAAAAGACAGGTAAGATTGAACTGCTAAAATTAACACAAGATATCACTAATTTGGGAGTAAATTTGTATTATACTCGTCAACCATATCCAGCAGGTCTTGGTGATGCAATTTATCGTGCACGTAGTTTTGTAGCAGGTGAACCATTCGTTGTAATGCTTGGTGATGACTTGATGAAGGATAAGGTTACTTTGACTAAGCAATTGATGGATGATTATGATAAGACTCATGCTTCAACGATTGCAGTTATGCAAGTTCCTCATAAAGAAGTATCTAAGTACGGTGTTATTGATCCTGAAAGCAAAGTATCTGATGGTCTTTACAATGTAAAGAAATTCGTTGAAAAGCCTGCAGTTGATAAGGCTCCAAGTGACTTAGCAATTATTGGTCGTTACTTGCTTACACCTGAAATCTTTGATATTCTTGAACATCAAAAGCCAGGTCGCGGCGGTGAAATCCAATTGACTGATGCGATCGATACTTTGAACCAAACTCAACGTGTATTTGCTCACGTATTCAAAGGTCAACGCTTTGACGTGGGGAATAAGGAAGGTTATCTTGAAACTTCAATTCAATATGGTTTGACACACCCGGAAACTCGCGATGCTTTGAAGAAATATATTATTGCTTTAGGTAAGCAATTGGAGAAGAAATAATTCAAGGGTAAATAGCACTTGAATTAATGTATAATTTTTTGAATAATCTTTTTTGTTAAAACTTACTCCAGTCATGATGTGGCTGGAGTTTTTTGGTAGGAGCATATTCTAATATGAAAGTAAGCAATAGTTTTAAATAACTATTGCTTGCTTTTTTAATTTCTAACTTATGAATTGCTAATATTAAATGTTGTGCTATAGAACTTTGTAAAACTAATATTAAAAATATCCAAATTATTCTATTGTTAAAGTTAAAATAAAATGATATCATTTCTATAATTTAATTTAAGCGGGAATAATAGGAATTTTTATATAGATAATTTCTGGAGGATAATAAGATATGAAGAAATATGATTTGTCTAAAAATTATGGTGATTATTCCTATGTCTTCAAGACACAGGAGTGTTTAAATAGTGTAGAAAATTTATACCGCTCAGAACAAGCGGCTAAATCACGTAAAAAATGGGTGGCTGCAGCTACAATTGCTTTAGCTGCAGGATCAACTGTTTTGCTTAGTCAAGGACCAGCAGTCCAAGCAGCTACAAATGATCCTTCTTCAGCAGTTCAAGTTAATGTTGTAAAAGATCAACAAAATAATACCCAGATTGATCAAACTACTCAAGAAAATCAAAATACTGTTGCAACAGGAAATGAACAAAATGTAGCTGGTTCAAATACAACTGATTCGTCTACCCAAGCTGAAACAACTACAGCAGTTGCAAATCAAAATACTGCTCAAACTTTAGCAAAGTCAAATCTGGCAGACTCTTCTCCAGATACAAATGACCAATCTCAAGTTCAACCACCTGCAAATGAAGCTGATCACATTAAGGGAAATGTTAAGGCAGCTTGGGAACAAGGTTACGAAGGTCAAAATACAGTTGTTGCTGTTATCGACTCTGGAGCAGATCCTACACATAAAGATTTCCAAACCATGCCTTCTAATCCTAAATTGTCAAAATCTGATATGGAAAAGAAAATCGCATCACAGGGATATGGTAAATATGTAAATGAAAAATTCCCGTATGTCTATAACTATGCTGACCGTGATAATGATTACATCACTTCTGATGATACTAATCCTAATGATAGTCCCCACGGTCAACACGTTTCGGGGATTATCGCCGCTGACGGTCAACCGGATGGCGATAAAACATACGTTGTTGGTGTTGCCCCACAAGCGCAATTAATGCAACTCAGAGTTTTTGGTCAATTTTCAGATGAAAAAACAGATGATGTTGCCAAAGCTATTTATGATGCTACTAACCTTGGTGCGGATGTCATCCAAATGTCGCTTGGTCAAGGTGTAGCTGATCAACAATTGACTAATATTGAACAAAAAGCTGTTCAATATGCAATTGATCATGGGGTATTTGTTTCAATCTCTGCTTCAAACAATGGTAATTCAGCTTCCGTGGATAATCCAAGCAATATTACTAGTGATGATTATCAATCTGGCTCTAATGCTGGTAACTATGAACCACTTAATTCAGGTACTGTTGCTAACCCAGGTGCTTCTAAGAATGCCCTAACTGTTGCTGCTGAAACGTCTGACACAGGTAGTGATAGTGATATGGCTTACTTCTCATCCTGGGGTCCGCTTTCTGATTATACTTTGAAGCCAGATCTTTCCGCACCAGGTTATAATGTTGTTTCGACAATCAATCATGATCAATATGAAACAATGAGCGGAACTTCTATGGCTGGTCCGTTTGCAGCTGGTAGTGCTGCTTTGGTAATTCAAAGATTAAAAGAGACCAATCCCGAATTAAAGGGTGCTGATCTTGTTGCTGCTACCAAGGCAATTTTGATGAATACCGCTACGCTTCAAACTCAACACGGATATACTACTCCAGTTTCACCTAGAAGACAGGGGGCTGGTCAAATCGATGTTGGTGCTGCAACTGCCAGTCCAGTTTATGTAACTGGCGATGACGGTATCGCTTCTTTATCTTTGAAACAAGTTGGCGATAAGACCGGTTTTGACCTTGTGTTCCATAACTTATCTGATCAAAGTCAAACCTATACTTTTGATGATTTTGGTGGTGGTTATACTGAACAAAGAGATGCTGATTCAGGTGTCTTCCATAATGTTCAATTAGCTGGTGCTCGCGTGAATGGTGAAACCAGCGTCACTTTAGCTCCAAAAGAAACCAAAAAAGTAGCATATACTTTAGATTTAACTGGTTTAAGCAAGAATCAATTAGTTGAAGGTTGGCTTCAATTTACAAATTCTACCAATCAATCTAAGTTGTCTGTTCCATATCTTGCATACTATGGCGACTTGACTAATGAAAAAGTCTTTGACAAGAATGCTAACGAATCTAATCCGGATATTGAAGGTAACCGTCTAGTCAATGAAGATAACTACCCACGTGGAATTGCTGACCAAGAATCATTAAAAGAATTGGTTAATATTGACGGTAATTACAATTGGCAAGAAGTAGCCAAATTATACGAAAGTGGCAAGGTTGCCTTTTCACCAAATAGTGATAATAAGAGTGACTTGCTTAAGCCATATACTTATCTCAAGCAAAATGTTAAAGACCTTAAAGTTGAAATTTTAGATGCTAAGGGTAATGTTGTTCGTGTTGTTTCCGATGTTCAAGGCGTAGATAAGTCATATGATGAAGATGGCGTAACTAAAGATACTAGTTTGTCAGTTTCTATGCGTGATAATCCAGATGCATTTGAATGGGATGGTAAAGTTTATGATGCAAGTACTGGTAAAATGGTAACTGCTAAAGATGGTCAATATACTTACCGTATGGTAGCAACTTTATGGAATTCAGGTTCTGATCAAACTCAAACTGCTGATTTTCCAGTTATCGTCGATACAACTGCACCAACTGTCTCAGCTCTTTCATATAATGATGCAAATCATACTTTGAGTGGTACTTACACAGATACTGGCGCAGGATTCACTGACTATTCATATGCAACTGTTCAAGTTAATGATAAGGTCTTCGGTTATAAATTGAATGAAGATCAATCTGGTTTTGATGATAATAATAAGACTAAAGGTCATTTTTCATTTGTTTTAGGTGATGATGCACTTGCAGCACTTAGCGGTGCAGAAAATAAGGTATCTGTTGCTTTAAGCGATGTTGCTGATAATACTACTGTTGTTACAACTAATGTAGCGGGTGTGAGTGGAAAGCCAGCTATTTCTGTATGGAACGCTACTGACCGTACCGCTTTTGACAAGAATGCTGCTGACTATGACAAAGCTACTAATACTTACATTTTACGTGGTAGTGCTGATAAAGACTTCTATTTAAATGGAGCTTTAGTTCAAGTTCATAATGGTCAATACGAAGCTCCTGTTAAGGATGGAACAACTAATTTAATCTTCTCATCTGATGCAGCAGGAAATAATGTATTAAAAGAATTGGCTACCATTACGCCAAAGGTATTTTTTGAATGGCAAAATGTTGATGGATTTCAAGGTAACTTTGGTGTAAAAATCTATTCTGTAGGAACTAATGACCCTAACGATGCTGTGGTTCAAGCTGCTGTCCCTAAAGGAAAAAACGTAAAAGCCTACGCTGCAGACTACTTTACAGGTGAAATTTATGAGGGCACAGTTCAAGATGGTGTAGCTACTTTCCACGTTCATACTTCAATTAATGCAAATGCTGAAGGCGTCTTTAGGAGAGCTCTTCTTACTGGTTGGGCAGAAGTAGATGGACCAGCTTATAATGACAAGCAGATTACTGATCAAAGCGGTGTAGCAAATACTAACCATATTGGTGTTTACTATGAACCAGATTCAGCTACTAGAACTGTTTATACTGACCGTGATCAATTAGGTAATGATGTTGCTGATTCTGCCGCTGATGAAAGTTCATTTGGTCCAGGAGCATATCCAGGTCATGCTCCTTCAGATTTAACAACTAGAACTGATCCTAACCCAGATATTCATTTTGACTATATGAATGATAATGACACAACTCGCTTGGGTCAAAATGCAGTTAGTCTTGGTTACTATGACGCAGCTACAAAGAAGTTTACAGTTACTGGTCATGTTGCCGACGATGTTGTTGCGTTGACTGTTTTAGGAGATAATTCTAACGAAGCTGCAGCTGAAAATCAGGTTAAATTAGGTAGCGACGGCAAATTTAGTTTCAGTTTTACAGCTGAACCAACAGGCCAACGTCCACTTGCATATATCTACACAACTAAATCAGGTGAGAAGGTTCGTGGTACGCTTAACCTCATCCTTGATACAACTGCTCCAACATTGAACGTAGATCAAGTTGATGGCAATAATCTTGATATTTGGACTAATAATCCAACATTTAATTTATCTGGAACTGTTAACGATAATTTGGATGGCTACAGATTATATGTCAACGGAAACAATATCTACCGTGAATTTGAAAACTCTGGTTATAACCGTGTTGTAGGGCTTAACAGTGAAACCTCAGATGTAAATCCATATGGACCACACAAGTTTGAGGAAACTCTCAACTTGAATGACAATAACGGTAATCCAACTACGCATATCTTTACTGTGGAAGTTGTTGACCAAGCAGGTAATACTGTTGAAAAGCAATTGACAGTTCACTTTGATCCTAACTATGTAGCTCCAGTTGTTCCTGAGCCTTCAGAAAGTACTGATAACACTTTAGTTACTACTACAAATAACAATGATGATAATGAAGTGTTAACTGGTAAAACTTACCAACTGCTTCATAATGCTTATATTTACAATAGTAATGCTGAAGTAGTTCTGACTGTTGATACTACAAAGTCATCTGTTCTTAATAAAGGCACAACAATTTCAGCTTTAGAAAATGGTCATGTTTACACAATCAAGGGTAAAAGATTCTATCGAATTGGTGACAATGAATTTGTTAAGGTTGCTAATACTGTTCTTCAAGGTGTTAAGAGATTACAGGTAAAACACAATGCTTATGTTTATGATGAAAATGGTCAAGTTTTGAAACAACAAGGTAAATCTGTTCTACTTAAGAAGGGCAGATGGATTGCAACGTTGAACAACGCCGATACTTTTGAAATCCAAGGCAAGATATATTACAAGTTAGCTGATGGTCAATTTGTTAAGGTAAGAAATACCCAGAAGTAAAAAAGTATAATAAGAAGAGGCTGAAAAATTGTTTTTCAACCTCTTCTTTTGTGATGTTTGTTGGGAAGGTAGATGGAAAATAATATTTAAATTCTGTTAATTCGCTTAAAATCATAATATGAGTAATAATATTCTCAATATTTGCTTGGATTTCTTTTGATTATGGTAATGAATGTGATTGCAGGCTGAGACATTATAAAGGATATAGTTCTTTCCAAAAAAGTAATACGTAATTTTATTTTGTCAGTAATAGGCTGCATGAGCATCAATGGTTCTAATTTTATCAGGACCATGCTCAAGGCCGGCGCAACTCACGATGAAGTTAAGGCTGTTAATGACCAACTTATACTTTTGATTTGGCGCGCCTGCTCGTTGATATGGTTGAAACAGATAAGTACGACTACTACTACTACTACGCAACAAACAGTGAACTGCCGATGGCTGCAAGCGGCCACGACACTAAGGTGACTCCGGTAACTACCGCCGAATACGGCTTGTTCAAGGCGGTGCGCCCATTCAATTCGCGCCTTGATAAGAGCAAGCTCGAGGTCAAAGGCTTTAAGCCACTTCCAACTTGGCCCGATGCCGTAAGTCGTTACTTAGTGATCTTGAAGAAGCAAGGCTTCTTTGATGAGTTGGGGAAGTAAGTTGAATAGCAGAAAGGGATTAGCAAATATATATTTAAACGGCATTGTCTGTGTGGGAGATTGGCAATGTTGTCTTGGCAAATGTAGTGGAAAAATGTAGAATAATTGACAAAGAGTTAACAGTTAAGTAAGCTGAAGCTAGCTTCAGCTTACTTAACTGTTAACATGCAGGTAGTATAAGTTCAGCTTATAATAACTGTTCTTTATACATGGAGCTAAAAATACATGCAACAATTTTATTTAATTAAACAATTAAATGGGCAATGGCTAAGTGATAAATTAGCTGAAGAATACTTAGATAAAGAAAGAGAAATAAATCCATTAATCTTAGAACCTTTATCTTGGATTTTAGTTACATTACAAAATATAAAACTTGATGAAAATGGTAATTTTTCTACTTTAAAGAGAAAAATTAATAGTAATGGTGAATCATATTACTGTATTGAGGAAAGCTATTTTTCGCAGATTACTCAACAAGAAGTAAAATATGAAATAATAAAGAAACTAAAAATTGTAGATCATGTATATGAAGTGAGGTTTCAATCTAAAAGTACACGTACACCATTAAGAAATTGTCGAGTAATCATAACTGTTAATGAGAGAAAAAATTATACTATTTGGACACATGGATTTACCAAATTTCCAGGTGCTAATAGTGCAGAAAGACAAAGAGTAAAAGCTCAAACTAATCGTCTAGCAAATTTGGCACAGGTTCTTTATGTGCAAATAAATAATCATTCTGATGTGGATTATATCGGGAAGCGAGGTCAAAATCATGAGGTTAAATTTAGATCTTAAAAATGATGATGAAAGAAAGCTAGATAAATTATTTAAATCTTTTCAATTTAATATTGCTCAACAAATTTTAGCCGCAAGATTAAGTCAAGGACTGACTCGTGAACAAGTTTCTCAAAAATTAAATATGGATGAATCCGAATATGCAGATATTGAACACGGCCAAAATTTTCAGATGAGTGAAGAACAATATAATAAGATTTTGAAAAAGGTACAAAATATTAATAATTCTTGTTTAGCCGTTGAAGATAATTTAGGAGAATTCTCTTTTGAAAATAAATACGAAAAGCGTAATGTTATTTCTAATTTAAAAGTAAGGGTAAATACAAATGTCAACTCAATTCAGCCTGAATGGGTTTAAAATTAAAAAGATAGAGTATAATTCCGTAGATAGAGAAAAAGACAATATTGGGCAACAATATATTTTAAATTTTAACCTTAAAAAAATAAATTTATCTATTTCTAAAAAGCAACAAAAAGTTATAATAAACATTCTGGGAAAAGTGGAATGTCAAAGTGATGAAGAAGTAAAACCATTTCGCTCATTGGAATTGGATGTGGATTATTCTTATTCTATATATAATGGTGAAAATTTATCTGAAACAAACTTGCGACAAATGTCTGAAGATTATGGAATAAATAATTCTATTATATTATTTGAAAATTTAGTGAAAGAAATAACTAGTTTAGATTATTCAGAACCAGTTGTCTTTAATAAATTCAAATTTCCAAGAAATATTAATTTAAAACCTAAAAAATAATAAACTGACGTATTTAAAAATTAGCAGATCGGAAATGTTTTAGGCTCTTTGGCAAACATCCTAAAGTATAAGGTGAATAGAAGCATGACGATGCTTTTATTCACCTTT
>NZ_CABUIW010000058.1 GCF_902491705.1 uncultured Lactobacillus sp.
AAGGAAAAATATATCTTTCTGGTATGTAGAAAATACATAAGCTTCTACATATTTCCATGTTTTATATAGCAGGACCCGAAAAGTGGCGCAATTATTTTTTCGTTATGGTGCAATGAGCAGTGGCAAGACGATTGAAATATTAAAGGTAGCGCACAATTATGAGGCACAAGGCCGCAAAATTGCTTTGATGACTAGTGGTCTTGATAACCGTAGCGGTGTTGGTACGGTTGCTTCAAGAATTGGTCTTCATAGAAAAGCTATTCCAATCACCAGTGAGATGAATTTGTTTGAATATATAAAAAAGATGAACAATCATGACTTAGCTGATGGTGATGGGAAACTTGCTTGCGTTTTAATTGATGAAGCCCAGTTTTTAAAAAGACATCATGTCTTAGAATGCGCTAAAATTGTTGATGAGTTTGATATACCTGTAATGACATTTGGCCTTAAAAATGATTTTCAAAATCATTTGTTTGAAGGCAGCGAGAATTTATTGATTTTTGCTGATAAAATAGAAGAAATGAAAACCATCTGTCATTATTGTGGTCATAAAGCAACAATGAACTTGAGAATAAATAATGGCAAACCTGTATATGAAGGTGAACAAGTCCAAATTGGTGGAGACGAAAGTTACTACCCTGTTTGTCGTTATCACTATTTTCACCCAGGTAAGAAGAGATAGAGAGGATAATTAATTTTATGGATAACGTTATGGCTCAATTAGAGGGTTTAGTAGCCCACTATGAAGAACTGCAAGAAATGATGGCCGATCCTGAAGTTATTAGCGATACTAAGCGCTACATGGAAATTTCTAAAGAAGAAGCCGACTTGCGTGAAGTTGTACAAAAGTATAGAAAGTACAAGCAAGATAAAAAAGAATTAGAAGATAACAAGAAGATTATTGCTAATGAATCTGATGCAGATTTGATCGAAATGGCTAAAGAAGAAAATTCAGAAATTGAAAAAGAAATTCCTGAATTAGAAGATCAAATCAAGATCTTGATGCTTCCAAAAGACCCTAATGATGATAAAGATATTATCATGGAAATTCGTGGAGCAGCTGGTGGGGATGAAGCTTCGTTATTTGCTGGCGATTTGCTTAGAATGTATGAAAAATACGCCGAAAGACAAGGTTGGAAGGTTTCATTAATTGACTCTGAACCAACTGAAGTTGGTGGTTACAAGCGTGTTGCCATTATGATCACTGGTGACAAGGTTTACTCAAAATTGAAGTACGAAAACGGTGCTCACCGTGTTCAACGTATCCCAGTAACTGAATCTCAAGGTCGTGTTCATACTTCAACTGCAACTGTTGCCGTTATGCCTGAATATGAACAAGTAGATATTGATATCGATCCAAAGGATATTCGTGTCGATGTTTACCGTTCAAGTGGTGCCGGTGGTCAGCACATTAACAAGACTTCTAGTGCCGTTCGTATGACTCACTTGCCAACTGGTATTGTAGTTGCCATGCAGGATCAACGTAGTCAGCAACAAAACCGTGAAAAAGCTATGCAAATTTTGAAATCACGTGTTTATGACTACTACGAAAGTCAAAACCAAGCTAAATACGATGCTAAGCGTAAAAATGCCGTAGGTACTGGTGATCGTTCAGAAAGAATTAGAACTTACAACTACCCACAGAACAGAGTTACTGACCACCGTATTGGTTTGACTATTAACAAGCTTGACCGTGTTATGAACGGCGAACTTGATGAAATTATTGATGCATTGATTCTTTACAACCAAACTAAGCAATTGGAGGAGTTGGCTGATAAAAATGCCTAAGTTGACTTTAAAGCAAATCAGAATTAAGGCAGGAGAGACTGCTGAGGATGCTCGCCCAGAAGATATTGATTATGTTTTGGCCGAACGTCTTAATTTGACGCCTAGTGAATTTGAATTAAAGCAAGATATGGTCTTGTCAGAAGATCAAGTTAAGCAAGCAAATAAAGATATCAAAAAATTAGCTAAAGGCGTTTCACCACAATATATTTTGGGCTACGCTTGGTTTTTAGGCTACAAAATTATGGTGCAGCGCGGCGTATTGATTCCACGTTTTGAAACTGAAGAATTAGTGGAATGGGCATTAAAGTCACTTAAAGATGGTGATAAAGTGCTTGATTTGGGTACAGGCTCAGGCTGCATTACTGTTGCACTTGCTAAAGAAGCAGAAAAAAAGGGTATAAAAGATTTAACTCTTTATGCTAGTGATATTACTGACAGTGCTTTAAGAACAAGTGAGGAAAACTTCTTAACTTACGATCTTGATGTAACTACACGCAAGGCTAATGTTTTAATTGGTCTTGAAAAGTTTGACAAGATTATTTCTAATCCCCCATATATCAAGACAAATGAGAAAAAAGATATGGATCAAAATGTCTTGCAAAATGAACCTAAAGAAGCTCTTTTTGCAGGTCAAGATGGATTAGCTTTTTACAAGCAATTTGCTAAACAAGTTCGTGATCATTTAAATAGTCACGGTGAATTTTTCTTAGAATTTGGCTTTAGCGAAGAAGAGCAATTAAAAGAATTATTTGCTAAAGAATTGCCTGATTTTGATATTGAATTTAGAAAAGACATGGCCGGCAAACCACGCATGGTTCATGGAAGGTGGCAAAAATAGGAATTATGGAAACGAAGATTTTTAAAAAGGATCAACTTGATGAAGCTGTTAAGTTGTTAGCTAAAGGTGAATTGGTTGCTTTTCCTACAGAAACAGTTTATGGCTTAGGTGCTATTGCAACTAATGAGAAGTCTGTTAAAGGCGTTTATGCAGCTAAGGGTCGTCCTAGCGATAATCCTTTAATTGTAACCGTATCTGATGAAAAAATGATGGAGCGCTATGCTAAAGAAGTTCCAGAACGTGCTAAAAAGCTAATTAAGCACTTTTGGCCAGGTCCATTGACACTTCTTTTATTTGTAAAACCAGGCACGCTTCCTGATGCTGTAACTGGCGGTCTTAAGACCGTTGCTTTTCGTTGCCCAGATGACCAATTAACTCATGATTTGATTGCTAAGCTTGGCTATCCAATTGTAGGACCTTCTGCTAATACTTCAACTAAGCCAAGCCCTACAACAGCAGAACACGTTTACCATGATTTAAAGGGTAAAATTGCGGGTATTATTGATGGCGGTCCTACTCGTGTGGGGCTTGAATCAACTATTATTGATTTATCAGTTGAAACGCCAATCGTACTTCGTCCTGGTGAAATTACTCCAGAAGAATTGAGCGAAGTTTTAGGTGAAAAAGTCTTAATTAATACTGGCAAAGTTTCTGATAAAGATGTGCCAAAGGCACCAGGAATGAAATATCGTCACTATGCTCCAAGCGAGCCTGTAGTTGTAGTTGATGATCCAGCTGATTTTGCAAAAATTGATTTTAATGAAAAAACTGGTGTAGCTGCTTTAGGCTCAGTTTTGGATAAAATTAATTTGGCTGATGATAATAAATTTGATTTAGGTAAAAATTTAGTTGATGCTGACCATAATTTGTTTGGGGCCTTACGTTATTTTGACGATAAAGACAATATTGAAACAATTTATGTGCAAGGTTTCGATGAAGGCGAAGAAAGTTTAGCTTATATGAACCGTCTTAACAAGGCAGCAGGCGGTCATCATTTGAATAAATAAAAAATAAAACGCAAAGGGCTTTAAACCCTTTGCGTTTTTGATTAAAATATTTAATGAATTATGTTATTTGTTAATAGGAGGCATATATGGGAAAGTTCGTAGTTTTGGATCATCCATTGATTCAACACAAATTGACAATTATTCGTCGTAAGGATACGGGTTCAAACGAATTCCGTAGAATTGTTGGTGAAATTGGTGGTCTGATGACCTATGAAATCACTAGAGACTTGCCACTTGAAGATGTCGAAATTGAGACACCAATGGGTAAGACAGTCCAAAAAGAAATTGCCGGTAAGAAATTGACAATTGTGCCAATTTTACGTGCTGGTATGGGGATGCTTAACGGTGTTCTTGAAATGGTTCCATCAGCTAAAATTGCGGTTATTGGTATGTACCGTGATGAAAAGACTTTGAAGCCACATGAATACTTCTTCAAGGCTCCAAAGGACATTGCTGAACGTGAATGTTTGGTCGTTGATCCAATGCTTGCAACTGGTGGTTCTGCTAATGATGCCATTGCTGCATTGAAGAAGCGCGGCGTTAAGGAAATAAAGTTGACAGTTTTGGTAGCAGCTCCTGAAGGTATTAAGGCTGTTCAAGAAGCAAACCCTGACGTTGACATTTACGCTGCAGCAGAAGACGAAAAGTTAATGGATAACGGTTATATCTTCCCAGGTTTGGGAGATGCCGGTGATAGACTCTTCGGTACTAAGTAATCCCTTTTTCCGAAAAAATATTTGCTCTAATGCGCTTTCATGTTACACAAAGGAGATATTTGGTGTTAATATGATTTACGTGTTCGAGTTTTATTCAACACGAGAAGGGAGGTCACGAAGTAATGGAGAAATCATTTGTTTTTAAATTCATGGGCTTGAATTTTGATCTTACTGGGATCATTGGTTCAACGCTAATGGCTTTGGCAGTTTTCTTTCTCTGCTTTTGGCTTGCAAGAAAAGTCGAAATGAAACCAAATAAAAGACAAAATGTATTTGAATATATACTTGATTTCACTAACGGCATTGTAAAAGATAACGTTAGCGATGTAGATGCTCAAAATCACTTGTCTTTATACGCTTTCGTTTTGTTCCTTTTCATTTGGTTCATGAACCAATTGGGTATGTTCCTCGAAGTCAAAGTTGATGATTGGGTATTTGTTAAATCACCAACTGCTGATCCAGTAGCGACAATGTCGTTTGCAATGATGACCTTGCTTCTATCGTTCACATTCGGCGTACAAAGATTTGGTGTAGGCGGATATTTAAAGAATTATACGCGACCAGTTGGTTTTATGCTTCCAATTAATTTAATTGAAGAGTTCACCAACTTCTTAACCTTATCATTGCGTCTTTATGGGAATATATATGCTGGTGAAGTTTTGCTAACTTTAATTGGTAATGATCTAGCACATGCTGGCGGACCATTTACGTTGATTCTAGCAGCTCCATTAGCCATGATTTGGCAAGGTTTCTCTGTCTTCATTGGCTCTATCCAGGCATATGTTTTCGTAACTCTGTCAATGGTTTACATTGGTAAGAAAGTTACTACAGAATAAATTTTTGGAGGTATAAATTTATGTTTATGTCACAAGCTTTTAAATATCTTGCTGCTGCCATCGCAGCTGGTTTAGCTGCCTTAGCTGCATCATTGGGTAACGGTAAAGTTATTTCAAAGACTCTTGAAGGTATGGCTCGTCAACCCGAAAGTGCAGGTAACTTAAGAGCAACAATGTTCATCGGTGTTGGTTTGATCGAAGCCGTTCCTATTTTGGCTATCGTTGTTGCCTTCTTGATTCTTTTCCTTTAATAAAGACTTTTACTTTTTGTTTGAAGGATTTAAGTATAAAGAGAGAAGGGCAGTAAATGACTATTCAAACATTGTTTGCAGCCTCACATCATATTTACCTAGGTAACGCCATCTGGTATTTAATTTGTTTTGCCATCTTGATGCTGTTAATCAAGCACTATGCTTGGGGCCCAGTATCAGACATGATGGAAAAGCGGCGGCAAAAAGTTATTAGTGACTTGGATTCAGCTGCAAGTAATCGTAAAAAGGCTGAAACGCTTGCTAATGAGCGTGAAGCTGCCTTGAAGAACTCAAGACAAGAAGCAACTCAGATTCTCTCTGACGCTAAGGCTAATGCGCAAAACACAAGCAAAGAAATCGTAGCTAGTGCTAACGAAGACGCTACAGCAATTCGTAAAAAGGCAAATGAAGAAGCTGCTAAAGCTAAATCAGATGCTTTGAATGCTGCACGTGATGAAGTAGCTGATATTTCTGTAGCAATTGCTGAAAAGGTTATTGCTAAGAATTTATCTGCTGAAGACCAAAAGGATTTAGTCGACCAATTTATTAAGGGGTTGGATGATTAATGGCTTTAAGTAGAGAAGAAATAGCTGCACGTTACGGTACTGCTTTGTTCGGTTATGCGCAAGACAATAAAGTATTGGATACAGTTTATGATGAAATGATGGAATTAAAGAAGGCAGCTATTGCTAATCCAAAATTCATCAGTATCCTAAGCGATCCTATTTTAAGTAGTAAAGATAAAAAGTCATTTTTGACTGAGGTTGAAAAAGACTTTTCAGATGAAGTACAAGGCTTTTTGAATTTATTACTTGAATATAACTGCTTTGCTGATTTAATCGATATTATCGATGAATTTGCTTTACTTTATGACAATGAAAAGAAGATCGCATCTGGTACTGCAACTACAGCAATCAAGCTAGATGATGATCAACTTAAGCGTTTGGGTGATAGTTATGCTAAGAAGTATAACTTGAACGCTGTGCGTCTTGAGAATAAAGTTGATCCAAGTATATTAGGCGGCGTAGTCCTTCAGGTGAAGGATTACGTGATTGATGGATCAGTTAGAAGTAAACTGAAGAAGATCCGTGCGCAAATAATTGATAAAAATTAAAAGAGGTGAAACCATTGAGCATTAAAGCGGAAGAAATTAGCTCCTTGATCAAGCAACAACTTGAACATTACGATGACAAGCTCGACATCAACGAAGTTGGTGTTGTAACTTACGTTGGTGATGGTATCGCCCGGGCTCACGGACTTAACGATGTATTGGCTGGCGAATTGTTAAAATTCGATAACGGTTCATACGGTATCGCTCAAAACCTTGAATCTAATGATGTAGGTATCATTATTTTGGGTCAATTCGACAACATTCGTGAAGGTGACCGTGTTCAAAGAACTGGTCGAATCATGGAAGTTCCTGTTGGTGACGCCTTAATCGGTAGAGTAGTTAACCCATTAGGTCAACCTGTTGATGGTTTAGGTGAAATCAAAGCTGATAAGACTCGTCCTATCGAAGCTAAGGCTCCAGGTGTTATGGACCGTCAATCAGTTAAGCAACCACTTCAAACTGGTATTAAAGCTATTGATGCCTTAGTTCCAATTGGTCGTGGTCAGCGTGAATTGATTATCGGTGACCGTAAGACTGGTAAGACTAGTTTGGCTATTGATACTATTCTGAACCAAAAGGGACAAAACGTAATTTGTATTTACGTTGCTATTGGTCAAAAGGAATCAACCGTTAGAACTCAAGTAGAAACTTTAAAGCGTTTTGGCGCAATGGATTACACCATTGTTGTTGAAGCGGGCCCAAGTGAACCAGCTCCTATGCTTTATATTGCACCATATGCTGGTACTGCTATGGGTGAGGAATTTATGTACAATGGCAGGGACGTGTTAATCGTATTTGACGACCTATCCAAACAGGCCGTTGCTTACCGTGAACTTTCCTTGCTTCTCCGTCGTCCGCCTGGTCGTGAAGCCTACCCAGGTGATGTCTTCTACTTACACTCACGTCTTCTTGAACGTAGTGCTAAGTTGAGTGACAAGCTTGGTGGTGGGTCATTGACAGCTTTGCCAATTATTCAAACTGAAGCCGGAGACATTTCTGCATATATTCCAACCAACGTAATTTCTATTACTGACGGTCAGATCTTCTTGCAAAGTGACTTATTCTTTGCCGGTACTCGTCCAGCCATTGACGCTGGTAACTCAGTTTCTCGTGTTGGTGGTAACGCTCAGATTAAGGCTATGAAGAAAGTTGCTGGTACTTTACGTACTGACCTCGCTGCTTTCCGTGAACTTGAAAGTTTCGCTCAATTTGGTAGTGATCTTGATCAAGCAACTCAAGCTAAGCTTAATAGAGGTCAAAGAACTGTTGAAGTATTAAAGCAACCACTTCATGATCCAATTCCTGTTGAAAAACAAGTATTGATTCTTTATGCTTTGACTCACGGTTACCTTGATTCTGTCCCAGTAGAAGATATTGCACGCTTCCAAAACGAATTGTTTGACAACTTTGACAGCAGTCATGCTGATTTGCTTAAGACAATCCGTGAAACTGGTGAATTGCCTGATGATAAGAAATTATCAGCAGCCGTTGAGGAATTCAGTGCAAGCTTTACACCAAGTGAAAAATAGGAGGTAGATTATGCCTGCATCTTTACTTGAGTTAAAGAAAAAGATCGCTTCAGTAAAACAAACCGGTAAGATCACGGAAGCCATGAGAATGGTTTCAGCATCAAAATTGAATCAAACAGAAAATCGTGATAAGGGCTATACCATTTATAATGATTATGTCCGTAAAACAATTTCTCGTTTAATCAGTTCTCAAGTCGTAGATAAACTACGTGAAAAAGATATCGCTATCGATAAGAACAATGTTGCGAAGATCGATTATACTGATGTCTTTGGTTTGGGAATTACTGCTGATATGATTCAACCACGTAAAAATATTAAGACTACAGGTTTCTTAGTAATTAGTGGTGATCGTGGTCTTGTAGGTTCTTACAATAGTAATGTCATTAAAAACATGATGAGCATCTTTGAAGATGAACGTGCACAAGGACATGAAGTTAAAGTTTTAGCAGTTGGTTCTGTTGGCGCACAATTCTTTAAGAAGAACAACGTTAATGTTGTTTATGAAAAAGATGGCGTTTCAGATGTTCCAACTTTTGATGAAGCCTTACCAATTGTTTCAACTGCAATTAAGATGTATTTAAATGGTGTCTATGATCAACTTTATGTATGTTATACCCACCATGTAAACTCATTATCATCTGCTTTTCGTGTTGAAAAGATGTTACCAATCGTTGATTTGGATATCGGCGTTAAAGAAGCTGAAGCACATAAAGAATTAGAATATGATATTGAACCAGACATTAACAGTGTGCTTACCAAGTTGTTACCACAGTATGCTCGTTCAACAATTTATGGTGCCATTTTGGACTCCAAGACTGCAGAACATGCTAGTTCAATGACAGCTATGCAGAGTGCAACTGACAATGCAAATGATTTGGTATCAAATTTAACTACAAAATTAAACCGTGCTAGACAGGCACAAATTACTACTGAAATTACCGAAATTATCAGTGGTGCAAATGCCTTAGAGTAATAAAGAAAAGGAGGTAGATGTTTTGAGTGAAGGTGAAATCGTTCAAGTAATCGGCCCAGTTGTCGATGTAAAATTCACAATTGATAAGAATTTACCTGATATTAACAATGCCTTACGCGTAATTAAATCAAAGGACGAAAGCATTGTCCTTGAAGTTACGCTTGAGCTTGGTGATGGTGTTTTAAGAACGATCGCCATGGAATCTACCGATGGTCTTCGCCGTGGTATGAAGGTTGAAGATACTGGTGCTCCAATTTCAGTTCCAGTTGGGGAAGATACTTTAGGTCGTGTGTTCAACGTTTTAGGTCAACCAATTGATGGTGGTCCTGAATTTTCAAAAGATCACCCTCGTGAAGGTATCCATAAAGAAGCACCAAAATATGAAGATTTAACTACCAGTAGAGAAATTCTTGAAACTGGTATTAAAGTTATCGACTTGCTTGAACCATATGTACGTGGTGGTAAAGTTGGTTTGTTCGGTGGTGCCGGTGTGGGTAAAACCACTATCATTCAGGAATTGATTCACAACATTGCGCAAGAACACGGTGGTATTTCCGTATTTACTGGTGTTGGTGAAAGAACTCGTGAAGGTAACGACCTTTACTTTGAAATGAAAGCTTCAGGCGTTTTAAGTAAGACTGCCATGGTATTTGGTCAGATGAACGAGCCGCCTGGTGCCAGAATGCGTGTTGCGTTAACTGGTTTGACTCTTGCTGAATACTTCAGAGATGTTGAAGGTCAAGACGTATTGCTCTTTATCGACAATATCTTTAGATTTACTCAGGCTGGTTCAGAAGTTTCAGCTTTGCTTGGTCGTATGCCAAGTGCCGTTGGTTACCAGCCAACTTTGGCAACTGAAATGGGACAATTGCAGGAAAGAATTACTTCTACTAAGAAGGGTTCAATTACCTCAATTCAAGCCGTTTATGTTCCTGCCGATGACTATACTGACCCAGCTCCATCAACCACATTCGCACACTTGGATGCTACTACTAACTTGGAACGTAGCTTGGTAGAACAAGGTATTTATCCAGCCGTTGACCCACTTGAATCTTCATCAAGTGCCCTTGACCCTGAAGTTGTTGGTCAAGAACACTACGAAGTTGCTACTCGTGTTCAACACGTTTTACAACGTTACCACGAATTGCAAGATATTATTTCTGTTTTGGGTATGGACGAATTGTCTGATGAAGAAAAATTGATCGTTGCACGTGCACGTAAGGTTCAATTCTTCTTATCACAAAACTTCTTCGTTGCTGAACAATTTACTGGTGTACCTGGTTCATATGTTCCAATTAAGGAAACCATTAAAGGCTTTAAGCTTATTTTGGATGGTCACCTTGATGACTTACCAGAAGATGCCTTCCGTGGTGTCGGCCCAATTGAAGATGTTTTGAAGAAAGCACAAGAAATGGGTGTAACTCCAAGTGATCCAGAAGCTAAAGCATTGCTAGAAAAGTAGGGTGATGTCAAATGGCAGATCCAGAAAAACTTTTTAGAGTAAATGTTGTAACTCCTAACGGAATGATTTATTCCCATCGTGGAAGCATCGTTGATGTACGCGCTGTTGATGGTGAACGTTCAATATTGTACAATCACGTACCGCTTTTAACACCACTAGTAATTAGTGAAGTTAAAGTAAAACGTAGTCGTGAAATGGGTTCAAGAATTGACCATATCGCTATTAGTGGTGGTTATATTGATTTCTCAGAAAACGTAGCTACAATTATTGCGGATAGTGCTGAACGTGCTAGAAATATCGATGTTTCTCGTGCTCAAGCCGCTAAGGAAAGAGCTGAGAAGCGTCTTAAGGAAGCACGTGAAAAACATGATGAACGTACTGTAGAACGTGCTCAAGTTGCTTTGAGACGAGCAATTAACAGAATTAGCGTTTACAATGCTAGAGGTCACTAGAGAAAGTAAAAAGACGGATGCAAATTGCATTCGTCTTTTTTTATTAATAAGGAAAAATATATGTTTCAATTAGGCGTTCATGCAATTATAAGTATAATAATTTATTTGATTGCAATCGGCTTGGCTTTTCAAGCAATGAAGGCTGTTCAATTAGATAAGATCGTTCGTAAAGGGAGAGTTTTTGAAACTCAACTTTTATACTTATTTGGGGCAATTGCATTAGGTTTTTTAGTTGGCAATTTTGTGATAACTTTTATCGATACCTCGATGCAACTCAGTAATTTGTTTTAAAGATTGTCTTAAAACAAGGACAGTAAAGGAAACTCTTAGTTATTTATGGTAAAATGGACGATGAATAATTATGGAGGGTTATCGTGGCACGAGATATAGGAATTGATTTGGGGACAGCTAATGTATTAATTAATGTCTCTGGAAAAGGTATTGTTTTAAACGAACCTTCTGTTGTAGCTGTAAATACTGATACTAACAAGGTAGTTGCAGTTGGATCAGAGGCTTATGAGATGGTAGGTAGAACTCCTGGTAATATTCGTGTAATTCGTCCGCTTAAAAACGGTGTTATTGCAGACTTTGATATTACCGAAGAAATGCTGTCTTACTTTATTGAAAAGTTAAATGTTAAAGGCTTTATGTCTAAGCCAAATATTTTGATTTGTGCTCCTACTGGAGTTACTTCAATTGAACAAAAGGCAATTATCCAAGCAGCTGAAAAATCAGGTGGTGGCAAGGTATATCTTGACTTTGAACCTAAAGTTGCAGCTGTCGGTGCAGGCTTAGATATTTTCAAGCCACAAGGTAATATGGTTATTGATATCGGTGGTGGTACTACTGATGTTGCAATTTTATCAATGGGTGAAATTGCAACTTCACAATCACTTCGTTATGCCGGCGATCGAATGAATCAAGCAGTTATTAGCTACATTAAGAATAAGCATAATTTGCTTATTGGTTCTAGAACCGCTGAACAAATTAAGATTGAAATCGGTAGTGCATTTGAACCCGATGAAGACCAGCAAGTTACTGTTCGTGGTCGTGATGTGGTTGATGGTTTGCCAAAGCAAACTACAGTTACCGCACCTGAGATTCAAAAAGCATTGGAACCAGGTTTGATGTCAATTATTGCTGCTGCTAAGGAAGTTCTTGAAACCACTCCACCAGAATTTTCAGCAGATATTATTGACCGTGGTATTATGCTCACCGGTGGTGGAGCATTGTTAAAGAACATTGATAAGCTTATTTCATATTACTTGCAAGTTCCTGTTTTAACAGCTGATCATCCATTGGAAGCAGTTGCTTTAGGTACAGGTACATTGCTTAAGAATATTGAAAAGCATCAACGACACTAAGTGAGGAGATTACTTGCGTAAGATTTTGATAGGTTTAGTGCGTATTTATCAGACACTAATTTCACCACTTTTCCCACCAAGTTGTAGATATTATCCAACATGCTCTAACTATATGATTGATGCCCTTAAAAAACATGGTCCAATTTTGGGACTAATCATGGGTATTTGTCGTATACTAAGATGTAACCCATTTATTCGTGGTGGGGTGGACCCAGTTCCTGATAATTTTACTATTTTTCGAAATCCACATCCGGAAAGGTATGAAGACGAGATTATCGCTTCTAAGTTTCATCCGGATAGCAAGTAGGAGGATTTATGTCTAAAAAGTTAGAAAATATTGATATTGAAGTTAATGAACTTAAAGGTAAGAATTTACCTACTTGGGAAGTTATTATCCCAAATAAGAAGTCCATTGGTTTAATTGAAAAAGTAGAAGGCCGTTACCGTGCTACTACTACCAAGACCAGCAATATTTTATTTGCTAATAGTCTTGAAAGTAGTATTAACGATTTGCTTTCATACTTCACATTACATGAAAAATAAAATTTAAGTAGTGATTATTTAATGGCAAAAGTTGAAAATAAAACGAGTCTGATGGACCGATTGGCCTGGAATATTATTATTCCAGTGGCAATTTTGGCTTTAATCAGTTTGTACTGTATTTATGTTGCAGCGTTAGGTGACCCTAGTCATATTGGTTCTCCTGTTAAAGCTGTCGTAATGCAGGCTCTGTGGTATTTGATCTCGATTGCAATTGTTGTGGTCGTGATGCAATTCGATGCAGAGCAGCTCTTTAAAATTGCGCCAATCTTTTTTGGCATTGGTATATTTTTACTGATAGCAGTTTTATTCCTGTATAACCGTAGTGTAGCGGCTGATACAGGTGCAAAAAGTTGGTTCAAATTAGGGCCGATTACTTTTCAGCCATCTGAATTGATGAAGCCAGCATTTATTTTGATGTTGGCTCGTGTGATCAAGGATCATAACGATAAGTATGGACATACCATTAAAACAGATTGGCTATTGCTAGGTAAAATCATTGCATGGCTTGCACCAGTTGCGATTTTGTTAAAATTGCAAAACGACTTTGGTACTATGTTGGTATTCATCGCCATTGTTGGTGGTGTCGTATTGGTATCAGGGATATCGTGGAAGATTATTGTTCCGTTATATGGGATCGTAATTGTTGGTGCGATTGCAGTTATTCTGTTAGTGGTTACTCCTGGCGGGCAATCATTCTTGAGTCACTTCTTCCAAGCTTATCAGTTTGAAAGAATCAAGTCATGGCTTGATCCATCTGGTGATACCTCTTCAGGTGCTTACCAATTATGGCAAAGTATGAAGGCTATTGGTTCAGGACAGTTATTTGGTAATGGTTTTGGCAAGGCCAGCGTTTATGTTCCAGTTCGTGGATCTGACATGGTTTTCTCAGTTATCGGTGAAAACTTTGGTTTTGTTGGTTGCGTAGCCTTAATTTTGATTTATTTATACCTAATTGTTCAAATGGTTAAAATTTCGTTTGACACTAGAAATGTATTCTATTCATACATTGCTACTGGTGTTATTATGATGATTTTATTCCACGTATTTGAAAACATTGGTATGAATATTGATTTACTGCCACTGACAGGTATTCCATTGCCATTTGTATCACAAGGTGGTTCAGCCTTGTTAGGTAACATGATTGGTATCGGATTGATCTTATCAATGAAATTCCATAATCGTGATTACATGTTCAGTACGGCTGGCGATTTCTAAAGAGATAAAAAATTTGATAAATAATAAAACCCTCGAAGTGTAGTGACCCAAGAAAATTGGACACTTTATTGATATTAAGCTATTAAGGATTGA
>NZ_CABUIW010000059.1 GCF_902491705.1 uncultured Lactobacillus sp.
AAGCATTTCATACAGAGAAGGATTTTCAAAAGTACACAAAATTATTGACACTCTCCCTAGAAAGAGTTCTTCTTAAATTATTTTTCTTTAAAATGCACACCTATTACGATGCTCCAAGTTATCAAAGAAAGCATCCATCCTACTAGTAATATCTTAGTAGGAGCGTAAGTTACTATAAATCGATCTGTATGTTGTAATAATTTTATTTCTACAGTTCCTCGCTTTGAAATTTGATGAGGGACTGTTTTGTTATCAGCTTTTACTACTGTATTTGTATAAGCTAATGAGGGTAAATTGACAATGTCATTTTTCTTAAAGTTACCAGTATATACAATTTGGTTTGGCAAGTCCTCCTGTTTAATTTTTTCTTTTTTGCCATTAATATAAGATACATGATTAAAAATAGAATTACTATTATTGAAAGCAGCCATAGGCATATAGTCAGTTTCACCATATAATGCTCCATAGGAAAACTGATAATCATAGTTTCTATTGTTAATAATTATCGGTGTATCTCTAGAATCCCGTAATGTCCTGTACTCTCCCTTTCGCTTTGAAAATAATATTGGAACACTGCCATCCTTTTGAATATTTCTAGCGTAGTCAGAATATACACTTCCTGCATATAAAAGCATAAATACTACTATTAGTACCATGGAAATACGATATCCTTTAATATCTTGAAATTTAATATTAAATAATCCCTTAGATAATGCAATGGATAGAAAAGCAACTGCCCAACTGGTATACCGATATGGGAATTGGATAATCGCTAATGGGGTAGTACTAAAATACTGCCACGGAAATACTGTTGTTATCATCAGCAACAATAAGATTCCCAATAGGTAAGCCCACATATACTTAGAGTTTTTATCAATAAATTTCCATCCAAGCAAAGCAGTAACAATTAGGACTAGCCCAATGCCCCCATTTGTGGCACTATTTGAGAAAGCAAAGGCAATAAAATCACCTAAGTTTTGCATTAACCAAAATCCAGGCTTAGGACTTGCCAATCCTTTTCCTACATAATCAGTAACTAATGGTACAAATTGCCAAAATGATAAAAGCATAAATAATACTATAGATTTTAGTAATGAAAACAGCTGGCTTAATTCAATGCTTTTATTTTGGATTAAATAACAAATACTTATGAGCAAGCACACCTCTACAGAGATAAAAAGGCTAACATAATGGGAATACGCCATCAAAGTCATTCCAATAGCTAATGTTACCCATTTTCCTTTATACAATAAGTTATACATACCTAATAATACTATTGGTATAAACGTATAAGCTATTGCCTCTCCAAGTACATAATTTGTTAATGTCAGATAGAGATGGTATGGCGCGATTAAATATATTATAGAAAAATAGAAAGCTTGTAACGTTTTTCCTCTACTAAATGATTGCATACAGAAAAACGCAGTTAATCCCGTTGCGATAAATAACAACCATATGTATATCAAATATGCGGTTATTGGTGCGAATACAAATTTTAAGAAAGCCCAAGGATAAAGAAAAATAACTGGATAAAATAGGAAATTAGCATTACCAACTTTACTAAAGGTATCTGTGCCTATATAAGTTAGAAATTGCCCTCTTTTCAAATTCAGATAGATTTGCTGCACTCTTGCCGAATGAAAACTCCAATCTGAATGAACTCCCAATTGACCAGTCATAATGAAAGGAATAATCATTACTGCAGTAAAAATAATGATTCCTACTATAGCTAAGACTTCCTTATAGTCTCGGTTCCCAGCCTTTACACTTTTTATCATAACTTTCTCCCAATAATTTTCCTACAACTTCGCCGTCAACTTTACATCAGGATACTTTTGCTTAAACCAGTTCTCAGCAAATTGATTTTCAAACAGGAATAATGGTTGATCGTGAATATCCTTAACAAGGATATTCCGCGATGACGACATCTTCTCATCGAGTTGATCTGGATCAATCCAGCGAGCCGTCTTATTCCCCATTGGTTCCATCACTACTTCGGAGTTATATTCGTTTTGCATCCGGAACTTGAAAACTTCAAACTGAAGTTGACCAACAGCACCGAGGATATAGTCTCCAGAAGTGTATGAACGGAACAATTGCACTGCCCCTTCTTGAACTAACTGGTTAATGCCTTTATGAAAGGACTTCTGCTTCATCACGTTCTTTGCCGTTACTCGCATAAATAATTCAGGGGTAAATTGTGGAAGCTTTTCAAACTTAATGTCTTTTTTACCAGTATAAATCGAATCACCGATTTGGAAGTTACCAGTATCATACAACCCAATAATGTCACCAGCGACCGCATTTTCAACGTTTTCCCGGGTATCTGCCATAAATTCAGTCACGTTAGACAAACGAATTGGCTTCTTAGTTCGCTCAAGAGTAACATCCATCCCCCGGTCAAATTCACCTGAACAGATCCGGACGAAAGCAATCCGATCCCGGTGTCGAGGATTCATGTTGGCTTGAATCTTGAAAACAAAACCGGAGAATTCTGGATCGAGCGGTTTTACATCCCCATCATTTTCTGTATGATGATCACTTGGCGCTGGAGCAAACTGAAGATAAGTCTCCAAGAAAGTTTGCACCCCAAAGTTAGTTAATGCAGAACCAAAGAAGACTGGCGTTTGATCTCCAGCAGCGATCTTATCCCGATCGAGCTGGTTACCAGCAACATCCACTAATTCCATTTCATCTAAAGCATCTTGCCATTCACCATCATTAGCCAATGGATTGTCACCCTTAACATTACCGTCATCGTCCAACGGCAAATATGGATTATCTTCATCAACGGGGTGAGTTAGGGCAACTCGGCGGTTAAAGCGGTCATAAATCCCCTTAAATTGCCGGCCAGAACCGATTGGCCAGTTAATTGGATAAGTTTCAATTCCTAAAGTCTCTTCAACCTCGTTTAACAAGTCTAGTGGATCACGGGCATCCCGGTCAAACTTGTTCATAAAGGTAAAGATCGGAATCCCCCGCATCTTACAAATTTGGAAAAGCTTCTTCGTTTGTGGCTCAATCCCCTTAGCAGAGTCGATCACCATCACTGCAGAGTCAACCGCCATTAAAGTCCGGTAAGTATCTTCAGAAAAGTCTTCGTGCCCTGGAGTATCAAGGATGTTAATCCGTTTACCTTGAAAATCAAACTGCATTACGGATGAAGTAACAGAAATCCCCCGCTTCTTTTCAATTTCCATCCAGTCAGACTTGGCAAAATTACCAGTCTTCCGGGCCTTAACAGTACCCGCTTCACGAACAACCCCGCCAAAGAGTAAGAGTTGTTCAGTAATTGTCGTTTTACCCGCGTCCGGGTGAGAAATAATGGCGAATGTCCGCCGCTTATTAACTGCTTCAGCAAGTTGTTTTGGTGACATTTTATTTTCCTTTCATTGAGTGATTTATTTTGTATAATATCTACATCAGTTTAATCTATTATCAATAGAGTTACAACTAACAAAAATAGCTGAACATAGAGGTCAAATCCATAATCAAAGCCCCTGTAACTAGATTAACAATCTAACTATAGGGACTACAAAGTTAATTAAATTTCGTTTAAATATACTTATCCGGAATCAACATACGAACAATGACTGGCGCCCATGTAATTGCTAGTAAAATTAAAAAGACAATTGACAAAGAACTCTTAATTAATGCTTGACGATACTTAATAATTAGCCAGCCTGATAAGAAGAGCATTGCCATTGTTAAAAATATGAATGTTCGATCACTAGATGCATAAATTGTAGGAGTAAATCCCATTGATATTCGAGATAGCCAGCCTGCTATCCAAATCAATTCTGCAAGCCATGCCTGCTTGCCAAATAATTTCCATATTAAATACGTCATTATTCCAAAAATCACGATGATCAAGCAATATTGAAACCCTTGGCCTGTTGCATTCTGACTAATTTCCCACATCCATCCATGTTGATCTATCGTGACGAGTCTCTTTAATCGTTGGGTATGTGATGATATATAAGTTAAACTGTTCCCCATTAAAATACCTAGTAATGGAATCCAACTCAGAATTCTTACGCTATTATTTACGCTACTACTTCTACTTATCATAATAAATAAAATTGATAATAATATTACTGCTGGAACCATTGTGAACAAGTACCAGTGTCCAGTTACAAAGACACCAAGATCAATTTTATTAATCATTGTCATCTTATTAAAATCTCTAAATAAATTATGTACCGAACTATCATACCGCAACTTGTTACCAGGACAAGTTAAAAGAATTATCCAATTAACTATTAAAGCAAATGGTACGGGTAAAAATGAGATACATGATAATTTATGCATAAGTTGATAAATTAACCAACCAACATAAATTACTGTTCCAAAGGCCAATAATTGCTCATTATTAAAAGCAAATAAAAACAAGATTGTTGATAAAAATAATATAATTGCTTTTTTCCAACCGTGGCATTCTGTATTAATCAAATATAAAGCAAAGATACCCGTACATAGTGTCCACCAATAAGTAATAATAGTTGCTATCCATCCAGCTGTTGACATTGACTCCCACGAAAAAAGTAAAACTAATAATGAGAATAGCGGTAAATAATGCTGATTTCTAAATAGCGCTACTAATCCAATAATCAATCCAACCGTCATCAATCCAGTAACAAAGGCAAAAATCCATTTCATACTTTCAGGCTCATTAACAAACATTAAGTAATTAATAAAAACCCGACTAGACCAATGATGCCACATTCCAATATCCATGGTTAAAATATTCGTTAGAATGGAGGGGATCCCCCCTTAACTGCTTTCATATCTTGAACATCGTCGCCAATTCGTGGTGCTAAATATAACCAACTTGTCATAAATACAACTACAAATAATAAAGTTAAATGATTTATGATTCTTTCCTTATTTAATAACACTTTTTTCATAATTTACTCCTTAAATAATTTTTATGATCCATCTGCATTAACTTTTAGATTTTTTCAAAAATTCGTTCTAAATTATTAAGAAAATTACTTATATAACCCGATAACTCATTAATAAGTTTTTCAAAAATTAATCTTCTAAAAATAATATCTATTAAAATACAACTAATAAAAACAATTAATGAAAATAGCAATCCTGCCAATAAGTACTCAATTCCAGAGCCAGCATATACCTTTGAAGAAAAAATATTTTGCCAAATAAATGGTCTAACAAACGAATCCTCATGAATCAAATAGACACCGAACATTGAACCAGCAATGTAGTTGATTATCCTACTATTAAATTGGATGTTCTTAAAATAAGAAAATATAAATATAGCCGTAAGTAGAACAAGAGGGCTATTTACATCAAATAAATCAGCAATTCCATTAAATAGCTTTTCATTAATTGCTAAAGCTGACAGGAGTATCGCTATTAATATGCATATTAACGTACCAATTATTGTGTAACCTTTAGAATTTAAAACCTTTCCACTATATTTTCTAATATAAGCACTGACAAAGTATATTAAAAAGAAATAAGTAGTTGGTGTATATCCAAAACTATCGACAAACGTGTCAGGCTTATTATCAAATATTTGTAAGCCAATTGAAAGGAACGACCACAATAAAATCAAGCCAATTATTAGCAATAACAATTTTTGCCTGGTTAAACTTCTTATAATGATATTCAAAAATTGCATTGCAAAAAGCATTACAATATATGAATACACAAACCAATATCCACTTGGTAAAGGAAACGGTAACAACACTCTAACTATACTATCAGTCCCCCATATTCCGGTTGGATCAAATAGTTTAAATACGAAATATAATCCAAAACTATAAAATGCTGTAGTAATAATCAAGTTTAATGGACGTCTAAAATTAAACTGTTTTTCACATAAGAAGTATGCTCCAATCATAACAAAAAGTACTACGCCTAGCTTGCCAAAATAATGAAGGAACAAGTTAACTTTAATTGCACCTGAGTATTTAGGATTGTAAGGATTCCAATCAAAAGTTCCTTTTAATGCATAGTGATGAAGTACGATCGTAAACATACTTAATATTCTGAGCAATTCAATACTCGAATTACGACTTTTTGCTTTCAATTATTTTCTCCTGTAACTTCTAATAATCGATATTAACATAAATAATATTGATATAAACGAAATAATAAGGAGGATCTTATATACCCTAGGCATTATAAATTGTATATCTATTTTCATAGAATTCATCTTTATATCAACATTATTAATTACCATATTCCCTTGTTTATTAACCTTATATTGCACTTTCTTATTATTCAAAGCAATATGATAATCTAGGCTTCGATAACCCAAAATAGGTAATTCAATATTTACCCCTTTTTTTCTTTTTATGTTTTTTACATAAAAACTTAGATTTTGCTCACCTATCTTTTCTACAAAGTCATATGATTTATTTTCTACTTTAATCTTTTGATTCCATATTTGATCCAATCTAGATGGCAATAATTCGTATTTTCTATTCTTTACATTCTCTACCTTAGGAAAGTAGTCTGGATGTTCTCCCATAGCCATAATAGCCTTTTTTTGCTCTGAAGCTATAGGAGTAGTGTCCATTATCTGTGCAATAACATCATTATTTAATCTTAAAACCTGACCACTTATTAAATAAGACTGTGCAGAAATACTCAAAATTACTGATAAAAGTGCCAAAATATGACTAATTTTAATTCCAATAAATTGCTGATAGTTCTTAAAATTATCAGCAAACATAATAATTGGAATTACTGAAAGCCATATTCCAAACCGCCACGGAGTATACTGTAAATTGTTAATTAACGGAACATGATTAAATACTTTCCATGGAAAAATCTTTAAACAAAGGATAAACATGTATCCTTCTAGGATTGACAATCTAATTAATTTACTTTTCATATTCGAATTAAAAAAGCAATATACAATTATTAATAGTGCCAATGCAGCAATAGATAGTTGTTCCCGCGACCACCATGAAATAAAATCTAGCATTTTCGGTAAAGTGGCAGCTTTTATATGTCCCTTACCAAAGGGTTCTAATATACCCGAACTAGATATTTTCAAAACACGATATATAATTGGGGACATCCCAACTAAGACTAACGGAAAACTTAAGAAAGCATTAACAAAAAAAGATACACTAATTTTCCTTTGAAAAATCCGAAATAAAACGACACTTCCTAAAAGGAGACCATATACTATTAAACTGAGTAAATGTGAAAGTCCTATAAGGATAACACAGAGTGAGAACTTACAAATTAAGATAATGTCAATTTTCTTTGAATCTAATAGCTCTTTACTAACAAAGAAAATTGGAAAGACAAAAATATTTATTATTGCAGCACCAGGTTGAATCTCATTTAAGAATTGATACAAAGTATATCCTGAAAAGGTGTAGATCGTAGCAAGGTAAAATGACATTTCAATATTATCTGTCCTGCCACTCAAGCAAAGCCAAGTAACAACTAATGTAAGGAAAAATATCAAAAAACTAATCGCTACAACTTGATGTTGCGGAGATAAGAAAATAGTCATGAGTACTAAAGGCCATAGGGTAATATCTGGACACATCCCATTAACTGCTTGTCCTATTCCAAAAAAAGTAGAAAAATTTACCCAATTAGGTATCTCTAAATGTAAGAATGAATTTCGAATTTCTAAAATTCGCTGAACATGAAAGATACCATCACCAAATAATTTTACCCCCCATTAAATTGACATTCAGTCGAATATATAAAGAATATCACTAAGGCTATTAGCAGTGTTCCAATTCTTATTTGACTTACCTTTTTCATGTGACTTTCCCTCTAAACATGGTTCCTACTCTCCCTATAAAACCCAACCACAATCATGATCATCACAATCATAGTTGGTAATGCCGCAATAATGGCTACCGATTGAATATTATACATATTACTATTACTGATTAACAGCGCCATTGGTAATACCATAAACACAATTGCCCAAAAGCCCCGAATCGCTTTACTGGGTTCTTCTTCGATTGATAAATGCTTATATGAATATTTAGAAATAACCATAGTAATGGAATCAAACACTGTCGAATATAAACCAATCATCGCTAATGCTAAAAGAATCAATGCAATTCGATACTGAGGCAATGTTTCCATTAACTTAATAGCTACCTGGGCGTAGTTTTGACCATCTGAGATTAATTGAGTAGCGTTGACCAAGCCTCGGACTTGACGAGACATCCCAAAACCACTCAGTACAATGAAAGCACAGAAGGTTCCGCCTAGTCCCCAAGCATAACCTCGTAAAACTACATCCTTAATTGTTCGTCCCCGACTAATACTACCAATAAAAAACGGTGTTGCCACACACCAAACGATCCAATATGACCAGTAGTAGATTGTCCAGTTTTGGGTAAAACCATGGCTATGAGTTATCGTCGCCATCCCGATAAAATTTTGAGCTAAATTCCCCACTGCCTGGACACCGGCATCAACAATATAACTAAAAGAACCGCTGAAAAGTAAAACATAGAGTAATAAGCCAATAAAGAAGACATAACAAATTGTACTTAATCGCGAAATTGCCTTCATTCCAATTACTGAAGCAATCAAATAGATTGAGACAACCACACAAATCAGAAAAATAGACAACTGTTTAACTTGATGAATACCAAATAGAGCCCCAACCGTTTGCGACAATAAGGGCATGGACATGGAAAAGGTAGTCGCTGTTCCTGCAATTAAAGCAAAGATAGCGATTAAATCAATCAATTTCCCCGCTATGCCATCAGTATATTTACCCAGCAATGGTCGACAGGCTTCTGAAAATTTCTGTCGTTTGTTTTTGGTCACATATAGCATATAGGCAAATGCCACCGCTAACATTAGGTAAAACGACCAAGCAATCGGTCCCCAATGAAACAACGAATAAGTTAACGACCATTCCATCGTTGTCCCTTTTTGCTTGATAAACGGCTCACTGGAATACATTAGCCATTCGCATAAGGCGTAAAAGATAATATCGGCTGACATGGTCGAAGTAAAAATCATGACTCCCCAGCGAAGGTTTGAATATTCGGGCTTGTCTGTTGAATCACCGAGCTTGATTCGGCCAATTCTTGAAAAAGCAGCGTACAGCGTACTGATAAAGAAGAACAATCCCACCAAAATATAGAGAAATGATAATTGATTATTTAAGAATGACCGAATGCCTTCCAAAATGAGTTGTGAATTTTTGGGAAAACGTTCTAATAAAAAGCTCAAGCCAAAAACAACAATAATCGGAATAGTAACTAAGGACCAGTCAATTTGTTTATACTTTTTCACGATCCTATCCTCTCTTAGTCAATTGTTGATCAACCCGCTTCAACTGATCGACACTATCAATTTCGATAATATCATTAGTCGCAATTGGCATTACATATAACGAAAACTCATCAAAGTAATCAAACATGGCAATATCATCCCAGTAAATATCGTAATGATGAGCATGTTCAAACTCTGCTTCTAAGTAGTCTTTCAGATGCAGACTATCTTCCGCCTGCCATTTTGATAGGCTATATAGGCGCCAACCATGATCATTTCCTGAACGATCGCATCGTAAAATCTTACCATTTTGATCGGGATGCATAATCCATTCATCAGTAAATTGACTAATCTTCGCTCCGGCATATCCAGAATGGGTAAATTCTCTCTTCAGTAATTTTGGATTCATCACTAATTGATCACCATCGAGGATTACCGTGTTCTTTAATTCATTACGAGCCACATACAATGACGAGATATTATTGTACTGGTTATAGTACGGATTATTAATCAGCTTTACTCCTGGATACTTTTCTCCCAGATAATTAAACTGCTCGGCTAAATAACCGACAACAATTGAAATATCATAAATTCCATTTTGATGCAGTCCCTTAATTACTGATTCAATCATTGGTTTCCCCGCAATCTTAATCAGCGGTTTAGGCGTTTTATAGGTTAACGGACGCATTCGTGTTCCCAACCCGGCTGCCATAATAATTGCGTTTTCTATTTCTGCCATCTTATTTCCTTTCCAAGTACCGAAGTACCTTTTGACTGTACTCTTTGGCGTACCGATACTGAGCTAATGAGTATTCACCAAAGTCTAAGCCTAATGACTGCTTATATTCGCACCAATTACTCCAAAGCAGGCCACAAATAGCAACATAAGCGTAAATCTTATACCGAATAACCTCACTGACTGAATATTCAAAATATAAATCGATTAAGTGATCGATCTGTGACTGATCGTACATTGAGTAAATTGCAAACATGGCAATATCAACATGGGGATCCTGCATTCCAGCATATTCCCAATCGATTAAGAAAATATTCCCTTGTTGATCAAAAACAAAGTTATCGGCATTGGCATCAATATGACATAACGTCCACTCTTTATCCAACCGCTCAATATATTGCAAGAGCTTTTCCACTTGTTGCTTAACTTTGCCGTAATCACGATAAGCAGACGGAGCACTGCGTAACTGCTCATACTTATTAATTTGACCAGCTAAATCAAACTGATGATCAACTTTTAAGCTCTCCTGGTGCATTTGTTTCAATAGGTGCATGCATTGTTGAACATCGTCCCAATTATTAGGATCACAATTTCGGGAGTTTTCAATAAACTCAGTTAGTTTATAGCCGTTTTGGGGATTCAAATACAAGGTCCGTTCCACATAAGGTAACCCTTTAATCCTTTGATAAACATCGTATTCTTGGTGACGATTAATTAGTTGACCAGTCCCTGCTCCAGGAATCCGCATGATATACCGTTTCCCCTGACAAGAAAAGATGAAGGAACGATTAGTCATTCCCTTCTTCAAAACGTGAATCTGGTTAATTGCTTCTCCGGAAACGTTTAACGTTTGTTCAATCACATCAATTGCGTCATTCTTTAAATGATTGGAATTACCATCAAGATCACGTAATTCTTCATAAGAGTTGATTTCAGCATAATCATGATCATCAACTAAGTTGGCATTAATCACCGAGCCATGAAAGTCTAAAGTCGATTCCCAAAACTGATTAAGTCCATCACGAGATTCTACCCGATCAATTAATCGTTGTTTCAATTGCTTTCCTAACTCATTATTCAGGTATGCGAGGCCGACCATTCTATTGCCGTCTTGATTAACCGGCTTAATGTTTCCTCGATTAGTTACTTGCCAGTTTGAACCCGAATTAGTTTGTCGACTAAACATATACCATGCTTGATCTTCAAGTTCTGAAAACGGATTGTTCTTAAACCAAAGATCACACGGAACAATATAACTATTTTCTAAGTAATCCTTAGCCAGATACAATGAATACAGGTTATTCCATTCACCGTATTTAGTATTAACTACTAATTCAACCCCATATTGATCGATCAAGTATTCATAATGCTCTTTCATAAAGCCAACAACAATTTTAACCCGATTGACCCCTTTAGCTTGAAGCTGCTTAATCAGGCGCTCAATTAACGGTTCTCCATTAATTTCTAGCAATCCTTTAGGCTCCTCAGTATTAATGGGAACCATCCGCATCCCAAAGCCAGCAGCTAAAATGACTGCCTGTTGAGGATGGTGATTTTTAATGTACTCTTTTCCATTAATCGTTAGAGACAGCTCCTCATTAAAGAGATTATTCTGCTTTAACTGATCTAATAACTGATTAACCTTTCCTAAAGAGATATTCAGCTGAATTGCCAAGTCTCTTTGAGTTGCTTGAGGCTTTTTTAATTTTAATTTGAATAAATCTAGTAATTGTTTGTTCATATATTCTATCCTCTTACATAAAATTGAACAAAACAATTTTAACACTACTAATAACTATCCACAATCATTGCTAAAAGTAAATTTACTGTTCTTTATGTCTGGTGTATAGTTAAATCATTAAAACGTCATGGAAGGAAAGTATTAATGATTAAATTTGTTGCATCTCACCTCTCTGGAAATGGTGGAACTGAAACAGTGTTAGTCTCAGTGCTTAATCATTTTGCAAAAAGCAACCCAGTTGAATTAATTATTTTTGGGACTCCAGATAATGATTACTGGTTAAGTAAGTTAAATTCTAATGTAAAAGTTAAAATTATAAATTATTCAGGTAAATTTTCTAAGCTACTCTCTTTCACACAAGAAGCTTTTTCTATTAAGAAAAATGACCTTCTTATTTCACTTAGTCCATCATTTATTAAACTTTCTTCACTCCTTCGTAAAGCTAAGTTATCAAATTTTAAAATAATTTCCTGGATTCACTTTTCTCTAGTTGATCAAGATCTTTTTAATCCGCATGACATCACATATGCAGACTACCATTTAGCAATCAGTAATAAAATTAAGAAGCAATTGGTAAGTTTGGGAGTGGCAGAAAAGAAAATCGCGGTGATTTATAATCCTATCAATCAAGAACGTATTTGGCATTTCCAGCAACATGATGGAGTTAATATTGCCTATATCGGTAGGATCTCTTTTAAAGGCCAAAAAAATCTGAAAGAACTTTTTGACGGTTTGAAAAATTCTTCTAATACTAACCTATTTATAGTGGGGAATGGTTCAAAAAAAGAAATAGCAAAATGTAAGAACTATATCGACAAGAATCAAATTACTTCAAAAGTTACTTGGGCTGGCTGGCAGAAAGATCCGTGGCACTACCTTAAAGATAAGAACATTGATGGAGTAATCTTAACCTCTAACTTTGAAGGCTTACCAATGGTTTTCTTAGAGTCAATTTCACGTGGTGTTCCTGTCATTTCCAGTCAATTTGACGGTTATGATGATGTGGTTAAAGACAAGATCAATGGTTTCTCCTATGAACCAGGCAACATTGATAAACTTACTGAAATAATTGGTAAAATTAAAGATATTAAAGACAAAAAGAAAACTCAAAATAGTATTAATGAATTCTACAATGATAATTATTTCGCTAAACTAGATGATATTATTAAGCAAATATGCTAAAAAAGGGGCTGTGACATAAGTCTCTTTAAACAAGAGAACCGTTCGGAATTTCAATTTGAAATTCTGAGCGGTTCTTCTTTTTTTAGAATTAATACTAAATATAGATAGCCTACCGGCGATCTT
>NZ_CABUIW010000060.1 GCF_902491705.1 uncultured Lactobacillus sp.
TAGTGAATCGACTATCCCGTCGGATAATCAATTCACTATTAAGCTTAGAATGTTTTGTTTATTGAAATTTTGGTACAAAAAAAGCACCGACTCCTCGCAGTGCCATTTCCATATTATGGGTGGCCAGGGGATCGAACCCTGGACCCACGGATTAAGAGTCCGTTGCTCTGCCAGCTGAGCTAGCCACCCATATTTGTTCATCAGCTCTATCGCTGACAGTTAAATATATTACCAGTTTAAAATGCTTTTGACAAGTCTTTTTTTGAAAAAATAAAAAAGTCACGAATTGTGACTTAATTTTAGATTTGTTCTCTAATGTGATGAGCAATTCCGTTTTGATCTTCCTTAGCACTATCGGCATAGTAGACAGCATAAACGCCATTTTTATCATTTTCAGCGATTACAATCTGACGGCCAGTTGGACGCTCAGCTTTAATAATTTGTGCACTGCGTCGTGCTTCTTTAAAGTCGTGTGAAGATGCAATTGCATCCCCAGGATTGAAAAATACAGCTTCGTTCATAATAAAGCCCCCTCGATTAACATCTTTTTCTTTATTTTACCAAGAAAAGGCTTGCAAAGGCTAATCAAACGAATGAAACAAAAAAGAGATAAGACCGAAGTCTCATCTCTTACAGTTATGGGTGGCCAGGGGATCGAACCCTGGACCCACGGATTAAGAGTCCGTTGCTCTGCCAGCTGAGCTAGCCACCCATTAGTTGAATCAATCAACAGATATTATTATGCTATTATTCATTGTAAAATGCAAGACTTTTTTTGAAAAAAACTCAAATTTTTTGGCTAATGTTACAAAATTCAGTATAATGTAAGAGCAAAGGAGGCATTCTCGATGCCAAAAAAAATTCTCGTCGTCGACGATGAAAAGCCTATTTCTGATATTATTAAGTTTAATCTAACAAAGGAAGGCTTTGACGTCGACACTGCCTATGATGGCGAAGAAGCTGTTAAAAAAGTTGACGAATACGATCCAGATTTGATGATCTTGGATTTAATGTTACCAAAAAAGGACGGACTCGAGGTTGCTCGTGAAGTTCGTCAAACGCATGATATGCCAATTATTATGGTAACTGCAAAAGATACTGAAATTGATAAAGTTTTAGGACTCGAAATGGGTGCGGACGATTACGTAACGAAGCCATTTTCTAACCGGGAATTAGTTGCCCGTGTTAAAGCTAACTTGCGTCGTCGTGACATCGTTAAGAAAGCTGAAGCAGCTAACCAAGAAGAGCCCGATAAAAACATTAAAATCGGCAATTTAGTAATCATGCCGGATGCTTATATTGTTGAAAAGAATGGTAAAAAGATTGAACTTACTCACCGTGAGTTTGAGCTTCTTTACTATTTAGCTCAACATATGGGACAAGTCATGACCCGTGAACACTTGCTGCAAACGGTTTGGGGCTATGATTATTTTGGTGATGTGCGGACTGTTGACGTAACCGTTCACCGTTTGAGAGAAAAAATTGAGGATAACCCAATTCAACCTCAAATTTTGGTTACTCGCCGTGGTGTCGGCTACTATGTAAAACAGCCAAGTGAAGGATAATTAAAGAAAGCCACAGAACTGAAGAAGTAAGTGGCTTTCTTTTTGTATTTTTTAGATGTTGAGTGAGAAATGAAAAGACTCAGAAAAAAGTTAAATGATACATTTAATTCCATCAATACGAAATTAGCGATCGTGTTCATGTTGATGCTGCTGGCGACAATTGAAGTTATCGGTGCTTATTTTACTAGACAGCTTGAACAAAGCAGTATTGAAGATTTTCAGTCATCAATCCAAATTCAAACTGTTGTAAGTAATCAGCTTGCTAAACAATTAGCTAGTAACAACAAAAATGTTAATGATCGTTTGAATCAAATTGTAAATGATTATAACAATGACGCAATTAGCGAAATTATCGTCGTTGATAACAAGGATACGATTCGTGCTGTTTCCAATTTGAATGATAAAAGCAAAATTGGACAGCGAATCAACAATACAGATGTAAAGCAAGTTATTTCTACCGGTCATCAAATCAATAAAGTGGTTGATGATCATGGCAATTACATGATTCAGATTTCACCATTAACTAGTGGTAATGGATCAAACAACAATGTAGGGGCAATCTATGTAAAAGCCAGTATGCAGGATGTCTTTAACAACCTGCGTCAAATTTCATTAACATTCTTGATTGCTTCATTAATTGCGGCACTACTTGGTGCATTCTTAGCGCTAGTCATTTCCCGGGCAATTACGCAGCCTATCGAAGAAATGCAAAAGCAAGCTCTGCATATTGCCGACGGTGATTATTCTAGCCAGGTAAAGATCTATTCTAATGATGAATTGGGTCAACTAGGTAAAGCATTCAATACGTTGTCGATTAAAATTGAACGTTCGCAGGAAGAATCCGATAGTGAACGGCGCAGACTAGATAGCGTTTTGTCACACATGAGCGATGGGGTACTTGCTACTGACCGTCACGGCAACGTAAGTGTTGTTAACCAAATGGCTTTGAATTTTTTAAATGCAAAAGAAAAAGATGTCATTAATAAACCAATTGCGGAAGTTCTTGGTTTAAAGGACACTTCTTCACAAGATTTAATTTCTAGTCAAAAAGAAATCGTCGTTACAATCGATCCTAATACGCGTGATGAAATGATCTTGCACGCTAGCTTTTCTTTAATTAAGCGTGTAACGGGCTTTGTTTCTGGTAGTGTATGTGTTTTGCACGATGTAACGGAACAACAAAAGAATGAAGATTCACAAAGACAGTTTGTATCCAACGTTTCGCATGAGTTAAGAACTCCACTTACCAGTTTGCAGGCTTATATTGAAGCTTTAAACGAAGGTGCTTGGAAGGATCCTAATATCGCACCAAAATTTTTGGAAGTTACCCAGCAAGAAACTAGTCGAATGATTCGAATGATTAATGACTTGCTCAGCCTTTCCAGAATGGACCGTGGCGTTTCAAAGATGGATCTGGAATTTGTTAACTTGAACGATTTTGTTAACCATATTTTGAATAGATTCGACATGATCGTGAAGACTGATAAAAATAAAGGTAAGAAGAAATACACTATTAAGCGTGAATTAGGCAATCAAGCCCTCTGGGTTGAAATTGATACCGATAAAATGATGCAGGTAATTGATAACATCATGAATAATGCGATCAAGTATTCACCAGATGGCGGTGTAATCACTGTTAGATTGACGCAGAACCAAAGTCACGTGATTTTGAGTATTTCCGACCAAGGTTTAGGTATTCCTCGTAAAGATTTAAGCAAGATCTTCGACCGTTTCTACAGAGTCGACAAAGCTCGCTCACGTGCTCAAGGTGGTACTGGACTTGGTCTTGCGATTGCTAAGGAAATCGTTGAAGCCTATCATGGCCGTATTTGGGCTGACAGTAGTGAAGGTAGAGGATCTACTTTCTACATTTCTTTGCCTTATGAACCAATGACTGAGGAGGACGACTGGGATGAGGTTTAAATTCAAGTTTGGCGACCTTTTATTGGGGCTTGGCATGTTTATTGTCATAGTCTTATCGATTGTCCTATGGATCTTTATTATGACTAGTGACCAGCGTTTTAGTAATATTGGCCAACAAAATCAAAATGTTACTTCAAAAGAGCAAGTACGCAACCGTAGCGCTAAATCTCTTTATGATCTGTTTATTCCAACGACTGCTTATGGCTTTTCTAATGGTAGTTTGTGTCAGCTTTATGATTCTAAAAACAATCTGACTTTGGAATTTACCAAGGAAATAAAAAATGCTAAGGCTGTTAATAAGATTAAAAAGATCGTTAATAATTCACAGGCAAGATATGAAGAATATTTGAATAGCCCAGAATATATTCAATTAGTATATCCTGATGAAATTACTTTCTCTTTGTTTAATCAATTGAATAAGTCTGATAGCGATGATCGTGAATTTAATCGTTTCTTTGTTTCAAGATCTAATCAGTGGATTTATCTTGGTAATGATCAAACTAATGAAATTTATCGAATTAAAATTACGGGTGCTAATTTTGATAAACTGCGTAAATATGCGCAAAATGCCAAAACTAAGTCGCCAGTTCGCTTGGTACGCCTAAGAGAAGGCTATTCACCATTTTATAGTAGAGAAATGGCAAGCAGAGTTTATAGCTATTTAACTAATCATCAATCATATTCTTACTTTGTCTCACGTTTATTAGGCACTTCTGGTGTTACTAGCAAGACAAATAAAAATGGTCAAACAACTTATTCTCTTAACTATTACACGAGACTAAAAGTACCAGCTTCTAACTCTGGTGAACATAATTATCTGTATACTCATTATGAGAAAAACAAGATCCCGTCTGCCACTAATCGTTTGCTTGATAGTGTTTATTATGTGCACCAATTAGGTTTAACTGAACAAGATTTGCGTTTCTTTGATGCAGATGGTTCAAACGTTAGCTACTTGAACTATATTGAAGGAATCCCAGTATTTTTAAACAAACACGATTTGCAAGTTAGAACTACATTTGCAACAGATGCGATTACCGTTGCATTTAATAGTATTAACTTCCAAATCCCAATTCCATTTGATGGTCAGACTAAAGTCATTAAGCCAACACAGGAAATTGTTGATGAATTATCTGCTCATGGTTTAAAGCAAGATGATATTCAAAGAATCGTTATTGGCTTTAGAATGGAAAAAGATTCCAGTCGTCATGGTTTGATTAATTTGGTGCCAACTTATTACGTTAAGGCATATGACGAATGGAAGAGTGTTAGTGAATGGGAAAAGCAGGACGTAACTACTTATCGCAAATTTAATGAATCTGTTAATAACGGGGAGGCGAAGTAAGTTTGGACTATAAAAGAATAGAATGGCTATTTTTCATCGTTTTTTTGTTAATCGATATTTATTTAGGAATTGAGATTCTGCGCTCACCCGTTAATTTAAGCAATGCCGATACCACTACTCAAAGTATGGCTAGCATTCGCTCAGAGATGAAGTCGGACAATATTGATTTGCCTGATTCAATTTCTAATGCACCAGATTCGGGCTATTATTTAGCTACTAAAAATAAAGATTACTTATCTTCTAAAGTTAGCACTTTAACTAATGTTGATGCTCGCTACTCAAAGACTGATAACACTCTTTATGCAACTCCTAAGGTAGCTACGATTTTATCTAAAAATGCTAAAACTGCTTTAAAGCAAGTAAATGATTTTAAGAATGATCCTAAAAATGTACCTTATGGTAAAGAGTTCAAGTATGAACCTGATATGTCGAGTTCTGATAACTACATGTTTGTACAAACTTCAGATTATGGAGAAATTTACGCTAACTCGGCTCAGTTAACAATCAGTGTTAAGGATAATCAAATTATTAACTACACCGAAACTTATATGGGACAAGCTAACCCTGTTAGAGAATTGCAGTCGACAATTAGTGCTTGGCGTGCAGTTCGAGCAATGTATACTGACCGTGAATTGACTAACAATTCTCGTGTCGCACGAATTAAATTAGGATATTCTAAATTAACTGAAATTCGCGGTAGCACCATTTTGCTTCCGACTTGGTTAGTATGGGTTGAAAACAAGACTACTAAGAATATTACTTTGAAGCGTGTGAACGCCTATACAGCACAAATGCTGCAATCGAGTACTTATAACGTAGAAAAGTAGGAAGGCAGAATAAAAATGAAAGTTTCCGTTTTGGCAAGTGGTTCAACCGGAAATACCAGTTTAATAGTTACAGGCCAGCATAAAATCCTGATGGATGCTGGCCTTTCTGGTAAAAAGACCAAAGATTTACTAGCGGATGTTGGTGTAGACATAAATGATATCGACATGGCCTTTCTAAGTCACGATCATACAGATCATAGCGGAGGACTTGGCGTTTTAATGCGGCGCTATCCTAGAATTGATGCGTTTGCCAATAGCGGCACATGGCAGTATTTGCTTGATACGCAAAAAATAGGCAAATTGCCAGCTGAACAAATTAATACAATTGAGCCAGGTCAAACTAAAACTTTTGGTGATTTAGACGTGACGGCATTTGCGACTAGCCATGACGCAGCTGAACCGCAATACTACGTTTTTACTAGCGGCGGAAAGCGTGTAGCATTTTTAACTGATACAGGTTATGTTTCTGAAGATGTTGAAGGCGTGATTGAGGACGCAGATGCATATATGATGGAATTTAACTATGATAATATGATGTTGCGAGATGGACCATATTCATGGTCATTAAAGCAGAGAATTCTATCAGATGTAGGGCACTTGTCTAATGATCAGGCTGCACAAGCTTTGGCTGATGTAGTAACGACTAAAACGAAGCATATTTTTTTAGCACATCGCAGTCAGCACAATAATACAGAGTACTTAGCTCATGAGACAGCAAAGGAAATGTTGATTGAGGGGGATGCAGATTTAAGCGATGATGCTAAAATAATTGATACAGAGCCTGCTAAACCAACTGATTTAATTCAGATTTAGTAATTTCAACAACTTTTTTTCATACAAAGTTCAAATTTGATCTGTATGATAATTAAAAGCAAGATGAGGGGAGAGCAAGTATGGCAGAGAATCAAAATAATAATCAAATGTCTAGAAAAAGAAGTGGCAGTGGCAAAATTATTGCTACTGCAGCTATTGTTGGTGTAGTCGGTGGGCTTATTGGTGGTGGAGTCTCATATTATGCAGCTGATCAAATGAATAGTGCATCAGTTAATAATAGTGCGGCTCAAACTAGCGTATCATCAAATAGTAGTAAGCTTTCACAAAAGAGTGCTAAGACAAGTGGCACAATGACTACTGCATATAACGACGTTAAAGGCGCTGTAGTGTCCGTAATTAACTTAAAGCGTCAATCATCTTCAAGCAGTTCAGATTCACTCTACAGCAGCTTATTTGGCGATGATAATAGTAGCTCATCAAAGAATAGTGGCAAGCTTGAAACCTACAGTGAAGGTTCTGGTGTCGTTTATATGAAATCAAACGGCAAAGGCTACATTGTTACTAACAACCACGTTATTTCAGGTAGTGATGCTGTTCAAGTTCAATTGGCAAATGGTAAGACTGTAAATGCTAAAGTTGTAGGTAAAGACAGTACAACAGACCTAGCTGTTTTATCAATTGATGCTAAATATGTAACTCAAACAGCCGAATTTGGCGATTCTAAGAGCCTTCAAGCTGGTCAAACTGTAATTGCCGTAGGTTCACCACTTGGTAGTGAATATGCTTCTACGGTAACGCAAGGTATCGTCTCAGCACCTTCTAGAACTATTTCAACTTCATCAGGTAACCAGCAAACAGTTATCCAAACAGATGCAGCTATTAACCCTGGTAACTCAGGTGGTGCTTTAGTTAACTCAGCTGGTCAAGTTATCGGAATTAATTCAATGAAGCTTGCACAATCAAGCGATGGTACTTCTGTAGAAGGTATGGGATTTGCTATTCCTTCAAATGAAGTTGTAACAATCGTAAATGAATTGGTTAAGAAGGGTAAGATTACCCGTCCACAACTTGGTGTAAGAGTTGTAGCACTTAATGGTATTCCAGAAGCTTACAGAAGCCGCCTAAAGATTAAATCAAACCTTAAGAATGGTATTTACGTAGCTACAGTTAACAAGAGCGGCTCAGCTGCAAATGCTGGCATGAAGAGTGGCGACGTAATTACTGCAGTTGACGGTAAGAAAGTCGAAGATGTGGCATCGTTACACAGTATTTTATACAGTCACAAAGTCGGTGATACCGTAAATGTAACCGTGAACAGAAATGGCAGAAATGTTAACCTGAAAGTAAAGCTAGAAGGTAACTAATAAGTAAAGTAAAAAGTTTACAAGAATAAAAGGCTATATCATGCGCTTTGAGCGTAGGTATAGCCTTTTTATTAACTATTTAAATGTGTAACATTGAAAAGTTCGGATTTAATATCTGTCAAATAGATATGCACTTGTTGATAAGTGTGGATAACTCTGTGGATTGTGTATAACTCAAGAATTATAGTCTTATTCACATGTGGAAAAATAAAGTAAAATGTTCATAAAAATAGTGAAATTAATTTGTTAAATCAATTGATCATGCCTGGTATATCAATAAATACTAAATAAAGTTTGTGAAAAAATGCTTTCAAAATAAAAATGTGGGAAAGTATTTTTCTAAAAGTTTAAAAATTTATTTTAGCCACAAGCTATAGAGCATAGTTAAAATGATACCACAAAATGTAGATCGTGTTTCATGACAAATGTGGAAAACTCCTATCTGTTTTTGTAGTAAACTATTAACTATGAATATTAAGATTGTTTGTGTTGGAAAATTAAAAGAAAAATATTTTAAAGATGCGATTGCAGAATATAAAAAGCGACTTAGTCGCTTTGCAAAAGTATCAATTGTTCAAGTACCTGACGAAAAAGCGCCAGAAAAATTCAGTGCGGCTGAAGACGAAAAAGTTAAAGAAATTGAAGGCCAACGGATTTTGAGCAAGATTAAAGACAAGGAGTATGTATACGTCACTGCAATTAAAGGAAAGCAGCGAAGCAGTGAAGAGTTTGCAAAAGAAATTCAGGATTTAGCAACTTATGGTCATTCAGATATTACTTTCGTCATTGGCGGTAGTTTAGGAACAAGTGATGCTGTAAATAAACGTGGTGATGATTTGATCAGTTTTGGTAAATTAACCATGCCGCACCAATTAATGCGCGTAGTTTTGATTGAACAAATTTATCGTGCATTCATGATTAATTCTGGAAGTCCATACCACAAATAAAAAAGCGCCAAAGGCGCTTTTTTTAGTCGTTTGTATCAAGCCAATTCTTGAGCATTTCAATGTATTCATCAGTTTTTTCTACAAAGGACATGTGACCGCAATTTTCAAATAATCGCCACTTGCTACCTTGAATATGGTCTTGCATCGTCTTAGCAACATATGGAGTACATAAGTCATCAGTTCCACTCGTAATTAGAGTTGGAACTTTTATTTTGTCTAATTGATCAGTGTATTCATAATCATGCAAATTGCCTTCTGGCGTGTATTCATTAGGACCCCACGCAGTCTCATAAGCAACCGTTCCACCATTTTTCGTTCTCATCACACATTCTGGCCACTTTTTCGTCATATCAATAGCGTGCTGATTCATGAAGTGTTCGTTAGCCTTTAAATAGTCGCTTTCAGTAAAGGCATCAGTAAGTTCTGCACGGTGAATTGCAGCTTGTTCTTCAATTGGCAAGTACTTGATCATGCGATGAAGCTCTTTAGACCATAATGAAGCAGAAGAAAGCGTGGATGACAAAATTAAGCTTTGAATTCCTTCTGGGTGATAATCGCACATGTAAATAATGGCGAGCATCCCGCCCCAGCTTTGACCTAATAAGTGCATTTTTTTAAGGGCCAAATGTTCACGCAAAGCTTTTAATTCTTTTACCCATGTTTCTTTAGTATAAAGTTCTGGATGATCATCTGGGATACTGCTTTTACCGCAGCCTAATTGGTCATACATAATGATGCGACGATCATCAATTGCGGCTAATTTGTCCAATACTTCAAAATAATTGTGTGTTGAACCAGGGCCGCCGTGAAGCAAGACTAGAGGTGGCTTTTCGCTTCTTTTGCCGACAATTCGATAATAAGTTTCATAGCCCATAAAAGGCATTTTTCCTTCAATAACTTCCATTTTTGCACCTACTTAAAACAAAATAATGAGATATTTACCAAAATTAACAATGTAAAAAAGATAAGCCAATCTTTTTTAGTGAGTGGAATTTTTACTATTGTAGATCTTTTTTGATTTTCGACATAGCCGTGTGACTCCATACCTTGGGCTAAATTATCAGCTGAATTTACCGCAACTAAGATTGCTTTGAAATAAAGTGTAGGCGACCAAAAGCTAAGGTACATTCCACGCATCATTGCTGAAACACGAATCTGCTTAACCGCCATTTTCATCTTCGGAATAATGTTAATTGCAGCTAAAACGCCGTATGCAAACTTGCTAGGCAAATGCAAATTTTGCTCAAGTGAGCGTGCAAAGTCCGTCGCAGTTGTGTGGCGTGTCACGCAAGCGATAGTTAATGTATAAACGTAGACACGCGTTGACAAGTTCCACGCGTAATATGCGTCCGGCACAGGTGAAAACCAGTACAGTGTCGCAAAAATCGTAAAAGCCGCGATAAAAGGCAAGCTGAGCAGCAAAAGCAATTCCTTGATTTTGGTTTTGGTAGCCACTAAATAAATTAATGCAAAAATGATGACCAAAATGTTGGTGGTTAGACTGGCTTTTAACGATATTTCTAATGAAACAATAAATGCCAGAATAAATTTTAAACTAGGATTCATGTCTACTTCTCCACATATTTAAGCTGCTGATGGTCGAAAACAAGCCGATAATCGCAGAAATTAGCTAGCTCGTCTATCTGATGGCTGATAATTAAAAACGTCTGATGGAGCGTTTCCTGGCTTTCTCGCATCAAATCTAAAATAAGACTAATTGACTCATGATCAAGGCCACTTAAAGGTTCATCAATTAATAAAACTTGATGCTTAGTTATCAGCATTAACAAGATCTGCAGCTTTTTTTGCTGACCGCCTGACAAGGTGTAAACGACTTGATCTAAGTGACTGGTCAAATCCAATTTATCTAGCCATTCATTAATTTTTTCATCTGTAAAAAAGGCATTGCGATCCTTTTTGCTAAGTTCAAGTTCATCTTTTACAGTAACAGTTAAAAATTGATCCGTAGCTTTTTGAAAGACTTGGGCTACTTGGTGGAGATATTTTCTACTCTTTAGTTTAGCGATTTCCTTATCTGCATAAGTAAATTGGCCGCTATAAGGAATCATCTTAGTCATTGCCTTGAAGAGGGATGTTTTACCCACACCGTTAGGTCCTGTAATCAAAGTGGCTTTTGAATAAATATTTAAATTTGTTTGATCTAGCAATAATTTATTCTGAGCAATTTGCACATTTTTTAAAGTGAAAACAGGCTGGCCAGTTGGAATGGCAAAATTGTATTCATAAGCGTGCATCTTTTTATTTTGAATAAATATTTTCTCTTTATCTGCTTGAGACAGCTTCTGCACGGTTTTGTTTTCAAACTGAAATAAGTTATCGCAAACTGGTTCATAGTCATCTAGAATATGATCACTTAAAATGATTGTTTTGCCTTTTTTAGCAAGCAGAGCCAACTTATTTATCAAAAATTTTCGCGCTTCAGGATCACAGCTAGCAAATGGTTCATCAAGTAAAAGCACATCAACGTTCATGGCTAGTAAAACCGCTAAAGCTACCCGTTGTTGCTGCCCACCTGACATGGTGTTGATTTTTTGATCTAGCAAATCTTCTATCTGAGTGAAATTTACTGCTACGTTTAATCTATTTTGATAGTCTTGTGGTTCAATTTGCAGATTTTCTAATGCAAAAACGATCTCTTCTCGCGGCGTAGCTATCGTGAACTGCTCAGCCGCATTTTGAAACATCATGGCTGTTTTTTGTCCATTGAGATCCACGCTGCCAGTTAATTTGCCTGCATATTTTGGATAAAGACCTGCAATAATTTTGAGCAGGGTTGATTTGCCGCAGCCTGTAGGGCCCATTAATAGTGAAAAGCCCGCTGGAATTTTTATAGTTAAATTTTGGATTATAGGTTCTTTTTCATAAGAAAAAGTAATATTATTTAGTGTTACCATCATAATTCTGATTGTACAAGATGATTTTAGGCCTGTCTACGAGTCAAAAAAGTATCTTTTTCGATATAAGATGTCATAATTATAGTTAATTAATGTAAAAAAAGGTCTATAATATAAATGTAATAGTATTATAAAATAAGACTACTATAAGGAAGGTGGACATATGGCAGCTGTTGCTTTGGACCAATATCTGGCTAGCATATTAAAGTCGAATTCAACAGACAAAAATGAAATAAGGCTAGAAGCGGGAAATCCGGATTTTGATCTATTTACTATCTACCTTGAAAATCATAATACTGGAATTCATCGTTATCAGATGGATGTTTCAACAATTCTTTACGTTGCTAAAGGTACTGTGACGATTAAGAGCGGTGAAAAAGTCATTACGATGAAATCTGGAAATGTACTTCTTTTAACTGAAGGTTGGAAGTACGAAGTCGCAAGCCAAAAAGAAGATTCCGTTCTAGTTAAATTAAAATTTAAACCTGGTTTTAGATACCGTGAATATTTCGATGACTTTGGTTATAAAGGTAAACGTGAAAATGAAGTTGTTGAACAAATCGTTGATAGCTTAGGAAATGAACACGTATTATGGCTAAAGAATAATCAAATAACCCGTGCTTCTCAAGTAATGCAGCACATCATCGGTGGTTATTTGAATAATGACTTATTTGCTAAAGCATTAATTCAAGCCGAATTAACGGTTATGCTGATTATTTCAATCAGAACTCAGCGAGTAGCTACTCCAACTAACTTAGATAAGACTAAATTTGAGAAAAAGTCATTAGACAATTATATTGATGCACATTTTGCGGATGTATCGCTAGCTGATTCCGCTAAATACTTCGGCTTTAATCCAAATTACTTCTCAAACATGGTTAAGGCTAAAACTGGCAAGAGCTTTGTTGATCATGTTGATGAAAGAAGAATGCAGGAAGCACGCGAACTTCTTATGCAACCTGATATTTCACTTAAAGATATTATTGGACGAGTTGGGTATTCAAGTAAGTCATTCTTCTACAAGAAATTTAATCAGTATTACCATATGACGCCTGCTGCTATGCGTGAAGAATTATTTAGACAAGCGAATATCAATTTGAAGTAAACAAAACATTCTAAGCTTAATAGTGAATTGATTATCCGACGGGATAGTCGATTCACTA
>NZ_CABUIW010000061.1 GCF_902491705.1 uncultured Lactobacillus sp.
ATACTAATTTGATTAATTATCACAATATGACTTATTTCGATTTATATAATACGAGGAGATAAATTATGAAGATCGCTGTTTTAACCGATAGTTCGGCATACTTAACTAAAGAGCAACAAGAAAAATATCATATTGATGTCTTGCCAATTCCAATTATTTGGAATGATAAGATTTATCGTGACTTAGTTGATATTGGATATGAAGAATTTTATCAAAAGTTAGCTAATGAAAAAGATTTACCAACAACTTCACAGCCTTCAATTGGTAATCTGCAGGAAAAAATCGATCAATACGTTGAAGAGGGCTACACTGATGTAATTATCATTACTTTGTCCAGTGGTATCTCAAGCTATTATTCAACAGTTGAAAGCGTAGCTAAAGACGAGACCAGAATAAAAGTTCATCCATTTGATAGTAAAATTACGTGTGCAGGCGAGGCTGATTATGCGATTCTTGCAGGCCGCTTAGTCGAGGCTGGAGCAGACATGGATTTAATCATGCATGATCTAACTGACTTACAAAAAACGATGGATGTGCGGTTTATGGTGGACGATTTGGGACACTTAAAGCGAACAGGTCGTCTTTCAAATGCCGCAAGTTTTGTCGGATCATTATTTAAGATCAAGCCGATTTTATCAATGGATGTGCAAAAAGAAGGTAAAATTTCGGCTATTGCCAAGGAACGTCAATCTAAGCGTGCATATAAACATATTCAAAATGACTTTGATAATTTAACTAAGAATATGCCTTATAAGATTCAATGTACGATTTTTGATTCACTTGATCCTGATAAAAAAGAAGAATGGATCAAAGATTATAGTGCTAAGTTTCCTAAGTATTCATTCTATTCAAGTATCATTGGCCCAGTAGTTGGCGTGCATGTAGGACAAGGAACTATGGCAATGATCTGGTGCCGCGATATTGATACTTACTTCGATGAAAAGGGCAAACCAATTGCCGGAATTAATTCTGAAGAAGTTGAAGATTAAAAAAATAGCGTAAGTAAATAAATTTAGTTACATATGCTTGAAAGCCTTTACATGTGAAGGCTTTTTTCTTTATAATATTAGAAGCGAAAAAACTATTTGGAGATAAAAACAATCTAGCAAGAAAAGGATGAGAATATGGCAGAAAAGAAATATGTCGGCAGTATTGAAGCCGGTGGTACAAAATTTATCGTAGCAGTTCAAGATGTTGAAACTGGTAAGGAAGTTGCACGTGATAGAATTCCAACTACCACCAACAAAGAAACTTTACAAAAAACAGCTGATTTCTTTAAGGAGCACCCAGTTGATGCTTTAGGAATTGGAACTTTTGGTCCAATTGACATCAATCCTAATTCACGCACTTATGGCTACATTTTGGACACACCAAAGCCAGGCTGGTCAGGTACTAATGTTAAGGGCTTCTTTGAAAAAGAACTTGGCATCCCTGTAGCAATGACTACTGATGTTAATGCATCTTGCTACGGTGAATATGTTGCTCGCGGCCACGATGATTCTAAGAGTTACTTCTATGCAACAGTTGGTACTGGTGTTGGTGCAGGCATCGTTCAAGCAGGTAAGTTGCTTGGCTTGAACAATCACCCTGAAATGGGTCACATGCTTGTTCGTCGCTATCCAGGGGACGACTACAAGGGTCACTGCCCATTCCATAACGATGCTTGTGTAGAAGGTATGGCTGCCGGTCCAAGTCTTGAAGGCAGAACTGGAATCCCTGGTGAAAAATTATCTCGTGATAATAAGGTCTTCACTTATTCCGCATATTACATTGCACAAATGTTGTTCAATGTTTACATGACTGCTCGTCCAGATATAATGGTTGTCGGTGGTTCAGTATTAAACGAAGATGACCTTGTTAAGATAAGAAAATTCTTCGATGAATTTAACAACAACTATGTTGCTACACCAGATTTGGACAAGTTAATCGTTCGTCCAGCAGTAGCTAACAATGGCTCTGCAACTCTTGGTGATTTTGAATTAGCTAAGAATTTACTTAAGTAACAAATCAAAAATCCTATTAGATTTTGTATTAGCCTTAATCTAATAGGATTTTTTTGTGCGTTCTCAAACGATCATTTCTTGAATAATGCTAATATAGGCATGAGATGATTAATTAAATGAAGAGAACTTATAAATATACTTTTTTAGGGATAACTTTAAATGCAATGGGAAACTCGATGACCATTGTAACTAACTTAGGGAGTCTTTTGTGGCCAGCATCTATTGTTAATATGATGCATGTATTGCATTGGACAATGTGTGCTTCGATTTTTACTGAAGGCATTATAATCAGTCTTTTGACTATGCTTCTTGAAAAAAGAATGTCATGGAAAGAATGGCGTGAAGAATTGATATTCTTAATTCCTTACAGTGTGCTTATGCAGGCATTTGCGACGGTGTGGCGCTTATGGGGAGTTGATACACTGCCGCTTGTTCCACGATTGGGCGTAGATTTAATTGGACTGTTAATTTCGTTCATGGGCTTAGCAATGTATTCTGAATGTGCCTGGTGCTTTCATCCACATGATACTTTATCATCCTGTCTTAAGAGTCATTGGAGCCCTAAGATGATGAAAACATTTAATATTGTTGCTCCTTTGATCGTAATTGGATTCTGCTTTTTCAAGAGTCATACAATTTATGCCTTGCATGTCGGCACTTTAATTGGATTGTTAATTCAAAGTCGTTTTACTTCATTTTGCCAAATCGAATATGAAAAGTACTTGCATGTTTAAGTAGTGAAAACATTAAAAAATGGCACGTAGATTTACGTGCCATTTTTGTTTCATGTGAAACTTTTATTCTTTTTTGTCTTTATCCTTGTTTTCGTCTTTAAAACGTTTCTTGATCTCTTCAGGCAATAGGCTAGGAACAGTTTTATCGTAAAATTCAAAGAAAATAGGGGCTTTGTTTGAATCGTTACTCTTAGGATATAGATCAAAATCAGTTTCAGTGAATGGCAAACTGATGTTGCCTCGAATTGCGTTGATAATTTCACCGACCATATGTAAAACGTACTTACGCGTTTCTGGATCTAGAGACATAATTACTCGGCTGAATCTAACTGTACCAAGTAATTTGTTAGAAGTGATCTGAAATACGTCAGTGATGTTTAATTCATCAAATGCTTGGAACAATGCGTCCCATAATTCGCCACGCTGCTCGTCTGGAATAGTGTGATTGAAGTCGATGAAGGAGTGGCGCAATGATCTGGCACCTGAAGTTAGGCTTTCTGCTAAAACAAAACTGTCACGGCCAACGCTCCATCTGCGAGGATCGTGTTGTTGTACCATTGGCGCGGTACTTTTAACAATTAATACACGTTCTGGGTGGTCAAGCATGGTACCAATGATTGAGGCTTCAGGCAAGTAAGTTTTCATCTTAGGTAAAGCTCTGACAAAGCCGGGAGAGCGCCAGACTTGATGGAAAAATCCAGGACCATCGAAGCTAAATGCGCGAATAACTCGATCCTGCAATGCTGGTTCAACAGCACTTAGTGCGTATTCGGCGTAATTACCACCTTTAGAATGGCCTGCTAAATAGATCTTGTCGTCAGGATATTGCTTGGCAATTTCTTAAAAATATTTTGCGGCGACATCTTGTCCATAAACTTTTGGCATGTAGTTCATGTTCATGTCTTCGTTCCAGCCGATGATTGAACTGTCTGTGCCGCGGTAGACGATTAAAATTGTCTTTTTATCTAAGCGAAAAGTGGCTGCTGTAAACTGAAGTGGGTAAGGATCCTTCTCCATTCGGTTGGTCCAGTTCAGAATCTCTACGTTGCCAAGACGAGGAGATTTAGGTAAAAGTAAAACCTGTGCACCTGTTTCATCATGCATTTGAACTTGGAAAGAAGGGAGAACACGGAGTTTTTCGGCTACTTCGCTTAAGGTATGTCCTTTAGCTGATTTATCTACGGGGAGGTAGATGAGTGAGGTGAAGAGGGATGCATCCACACTGTTGAATGGTCTCTCCTTGAAAGATAGGTCTCCACGCCAACGTAAATAATCAAGTGTTCCTGCCATAAAGTCATCCTTTCTTAGTTAATGATTTAATTGTACTAGGGTATTGGTGAAAATAAAAATTTAGTGGTTATAATGTGGAAAAATCAGCTTTTAAAGAAAATAATTCAAAAAATTTTAAACTTTTTTGCGAAAAAGACTTGCACAACTTCCATCTATATGGTGTAATTAATACTGTTGTTGATGAAACAACAAAGAGTTGCTGACTTAGCTCAGTTGGCAGAGCACGTCACTAGTAATGATGAGGTCGGAGGTTCGAATCCTCTAGTCAGCATGAAGCAAGATCTAACCGGAAGGGTTAGATCTTTTTTTGTTAAGTATCGTATTTTGGATAATTTTTAAAATTTACTTGCATTCTCATCATCATTCTTCTATAATAATCAATGTTGTATGAATATGCTGACTTAGCTCAGTTGGCAGAGCACGTCACTAGTAATGATGAGGTCGGAGGTTCGAATCCTCTAGTCAGCATGAAGTAAGATCTAACCGGAAGGTTAGATCTTTTTTTGTAGTAAAATAATGACAAATTGAAGAAATGACAAGTCATACATTATAGAAGCGCCCTTCGGGTCGCTTTTTTATTTATCATTATCTATGACTTCTGTACATACTTAGCATTGCAATATAACTGTTTTACAACTATGCTTTTGGGTCATAAACTATATATAAATTTGATTAGGAGGCATAGCTAATGGACATTAAGTTAAAGAAAAGACTTGTATTAATAATTGCATTGATGAGCTATCTTCTGGCTGGTTTGGATGGTTCACTTGTTTTAACTAGCCTTGCAAAAATTAGAGCAGATCTAGGAATTGGACAAGTTTCTCTTTCCTGGATTCAAAATGCATATGGTTTAGCATACGGTAGTTTAATTCTTTTGAGTGGTCGTTTAGGCGATATGTATGGCCGAAGAAAAATTATGATTTTTTCTTTGTCTACGTTTGCATTAGGATCATTACTCAGCGGAATTTCGGATGTTGCTTTAATCACTATTGTTGCTCGTTTTCTTCAAGGTGTTGGTGCCGCATTCTTAACTCCAACTACGTTAGCCTTATTAATTGACTACTTTTCTGGACCAGAATTAACTAAGGCACTTGCATGGTATAGTTCTATTGCTGGTATTGGCATGAGTGTTGGACTTATTCTTGGTGGTACTTTAGCTGCATTTTGGACTTGGAGAATCGGCTTTTATTTAAATGCTGTTTTGGCTATTGCATTAATTTTCTTATCACGCTTTACTTTGGAAAAGCAAAATCATGTAGCTGATGGACAACATTTGGATGTTTTAGGTGCGTTGCTCTCAATTCTTGGCAGTGGATTGCTTGTTTATGGCTTAAATGGTGCTAAAGAAATTGTCCCATTTATTGTTGCGGCTGTTGTGATTTGGATTGTCTTCGTATTTTCTGAAAAGAAAGCTTCCGATCCTGTAATGCCACTTCATTTGTTAATGAATAAGGTAAGAATAAATGCTTATCTTTCTCGTGCATTCTTGGTTGCTGCCGCAATGGGATTTTCATTCTTTGCTTCAGAATATATGCAAAATCAATTACATTATTCTCCATTGATGAGTGGGATCGGTTACCTGCCTTTAACCATGTCACTTTTCTTCACTGCAATGATTGTTGCTCGTTTGGTTGATAATTTTGGCAATGAAAAAGTTCTGATTGCTGGTTCCATTATGATCATGCTCGGTTTTGGCTGGATCGTTATTGTCGGAGCACACGGCTATTTGAAAACCATGCTTGCTTCAGAAATTTTAATTGGAATTGGTCAAGGATTAGCACTGGCTCCGCAAACCAACTTGAGTATTTATGAAGTAGAGCCTGATGAATCTGGTGTTGCATCAAGTATTTTGAACATGTTCCATCAATTAGGTGGTGTGTTAGGAATTGCTCTAATGGTCAAAGTTGGTGGATCTATTTTCCATACTCAAAACAATATCACTCAATTCATGGGTGCGATGATTGTTGGGTTAGTATTGACTGTTGGTGCTGTGATTGTTTCGATTATAATTAATAAGGAATTATCTAAAAAAGACTAAAAATTGATTTTAAGGAAGTTTCTTATGGAATTTAGGGTATTAAAATACTTTGTCACGATTGTTCAAGAAGGCAATATTTCAAATGCGGCTAATGTATTACATATTTCTCAATCAACTTTGTCTCGGCAAATTAAGGACTTAGAAGAAGAACTAGGAACCACATTATTTGATCGTGGCAATCGCTCTATTAGCCTTACTGAAGATGGAAATTATTTATATTCACGTGCTTTAGAAATTATTCAGATTGCTCATAATGCGGAAACTACGATTAAGTCGGGTGAAATGGTTACTGGAGACTTACACGTAGGTGTTGGCGAAAATTATATGGCTGATTTAGTTGCCAAAGCTTTTCGAAAGATTCTTGATCAATATCCTGATGTAAGAGTTCATTTGCATAATGTAGCTGGAGATTTAATTCCTAGTGAAATCGATCGTGGCATCCTAGATTTTGGTTTTGCGACAAGTCAGCGTAACCTGGATGATTATTATCAATTGCCTTTTGATCATCAAGACCCATGGGGAATCTTAATGCCGGATGCTTGTTCTTTAGCTAAGTTAGAAAAAATTAGACCTAAGGATTTAAATAAGAGAAGAATTATCATTGGCCGCCAAAATGGGTTAATTAAAAATTGGCAAAAATGGTTAGGGAGATATGCAGATAAAATTAAAGAGGCTGGCACTTATGACATGGCTGAAAGCATGTATGTCTTAGTAAAAAGTGGAGTTGGGTTGGCTGTTACTTTTGATAAAAAGCAATACCATGAAGATGAAAATCAATTAGTTTTTAGGCCATTGGCGGATTTCCCTGTATCGAAGTCAAAGATGATATGGAAAAAGGGACGACCTTTGTCGAAGTTAGATCAAATTTTTCTCGATTTAATGAGAAGCGAAAGCTCTGAAAAGTCATTTTAATAGAAATTAAAAGCGACCCGAAGGTCGCTTTTTGTTATAGTTAATGGTTAAAATTTTATAATGCTACTACTGATATATTGATTTTATCTACGACAGGTAACCGTTAAAGCCTCACAAACGACTTTTAATGTATTGCCGTTGCGCTTCAAATATAAGCCGTTTGTAACTGGTGCAAAGATTCGATAACCTAGTTTAGTATTTTTTGCCATCAAGATTTTGCTACTTACATGTTTATTTTGCCATTTTAAACTTAGTGGTTTATAAATTGGGCGGTTGTTAAATGCCTGATTGAAGCCTTTCATATAGTTAACAGTGATGCTATGCTTACGAACACGAATAGAAAAATGCTTTTTATAAGGCATACCGCCATCCATAATTTTATTAGCGTGCCAGTAGCCATGATATTTTGCTGGAATAGATGCATAATGTAGGCTTGCTGCATTTGCTATCTCCGGTTTAGCAAAACCAAATAGTCCTAAAATACATAATAATGTGGCGAAAATGGTCACAAGTAATATTTTCTTTCGTTTCATTATTCCAATGCCTCCGTAGTCAAATATAGCACCTGTGCACCAAAATAGCGGTGCCTATTTTGTCACTAATACCATTATTTTGAAATAAGCTATTTTTAATGTGTAAATATGATAACTATGAAGCATTTTAGAATTAAGCAGACTACAATAAAAAAGTAACGATAAATAAAAGAGTGAGGGTATTATTTATGAAAGCAAAAAAGATTTTATTAGCTAGTGCCGCATTGGTTATGCTTGCACCAGCCGCAATTTCAACTAACGTAATCAGTGAAACCAATGTTAATACTGTTCAAGCTGCGTCTGTTTGGCATAAGGGGATGCCAAGTAAGCTTAGAGGCAATTGGCGCGGTAGAGGAATGACTTTGGAAGTAAGCAACAGAAATGTTTACTTTATGCCTGATAATGGAGCTGCGGTTTCTAAACAACGCGGATTAAAGTATCGTTATCTTGGACACAATGTCTACCAATATCATGTTAAATTTGTGGATGGATCTAGTTATACCGGCAAAATAAAGATGGTTAACAGACACACCGTTAAATTTAATGGTTACACTTTAAAGAAGTAACTTACATATCACTGAAGTTGAAAATATAAACACAAAAAATCCTATCTCCGTAGAGGTAGGATTTTATTTTTGCCAAATAATAGCAATTCAATTATTCTTTTCTCTTCTTGAAGTCTGTTAGGCCAAGAAGAGCACCGATAGCAGCAACTGCAAGACCAATTACACCAAGGTTTTCAGTATTTATAGATCCAGTCTGTGGCAATTCATTCTTGTTAGCCTTAACTGTAGCAACTTTAACCTTAGTAATTGGAGTGTTGTTCTTAGCGGTATGATGTACCATAGCTGTCGGTTTAACAGTAGGTGTGACTTTCTCGCTTCTATTCATCTTTTCTGAAAGTGGACGAACAGGTTCATCACTTGGCTCAGCTTCTTTAACTTTGGCTACATTAGTTGGGTTAGCTTCAACATTTGTAACTTCATCGACTTCACTTGATGGGGTTATTTCGTCATGTGGAGCTGGGGCAGTAGGGCTAGTTGGTTGAGTCGGCTGAGTTGGTTGTGTTGGATCAGTAGGTCCTTTTGAAGGAGTCACTGAAGGGGTAGTTGACCCTGTTTTACTGTAGATGAAAATTACGCTACCTAAACTAGTTTGGGCACCATCTAAGCTAATAGCTGGTGCAGCATCAGGGTTGGTTACAGTGTAGCCTTTAATTGTTGGAGCAGTGTAAGCAACCATTTGTGCTGGAGTCCAGGCACCCCAAGTAGTTTGGTTAGTCTTTAAGTTCTGTTGACCTTTTCTAGTCATAGTAACTGTTTGAGTATCATACTTAACTGGAGTATCGGTTTCACGTTGAACGTAGATGTCACGAGTAGCTTGCTTAGTTTCGGTAACGTCTTTGATAAGTTGTTTAACAATGACAGTAACATCCCTAGCTGTAGTGGTCTTGTCTGGCCAATGAGTAATAACTTGGTAGACTTTACCATTTTCATCAGTTGGGGTCTTAGTGTCTGGAACAACAGCCCAAGTAAAGGTTGTGCCTGGAATCTTGTTAGTTAAATCAACGTGGTTGTTAACTACACTTTCGGAACTTGGAGTATCGTCGCCTTGCCAAAGAGTAATGGTATTTTGAACAAGTGGTTCCAAGACGGTAACTTTGACATTAGTGTAAATGTACTTATCAACTGGCTTTTCTGGATTAGTTGGATCCATGTTCACTCCAGATTTATAGATAACCACTACGGTACCAGTTTGAACACCAGGCTTAGAAGTATCCACAATCTTAGTTGGATCTGAAGTATCCCATTTGAATCTTAATTCATCTTTATCAGCAGTATCAACAGCACCTTTAGCATCTTCTGGTGTTAACTTTTGATCAACGTGGGCAATTACAGTTCCATTTGCAGTAACAATTGGAATCAATTGAACTTCGAAGTTGATATCGTAATTCTTAACGACTTGAGAATCATCAAGACTATCACTGTTTGGCCAGTAAATAGTACCATCTGTGTTGTGATGTGGTAATAATCCCTTGAAGATGAGTGGTTCTTTGCTCTTATCAGCTGGAACTGCTTCTGCCCAACCTTCAAGACCATATTTATTACCATTAAAGTAGTATTCGCCATTTTTAAGACCAATCTTAGCTAAATCAGCATCAGAAATATCAGGACGATCGAGTTCCAGAGCATGCAAAACATCTTCTCTAGTTAAATTTTGATCATCTGGTAATTTGGTGTTTATAGCATCTGCATCTGTTTTAGCTTCAGGTTTAGCCTCTGGCTTAGCTTGAGTAGACTCAGCAGTATTGTCTTTTGAAGTATTATCTTTTGGAACTGAAGTAGCAGTGGGATTAGACTTTTCCTGTTTGCCTTGTTCAGACTTAGTAGAATCAGGGGTTTCTACTTTTTTGTTTTCGGGTGTTTGCACAGGAGTTGTTTCCTGAGGTTTAGCTTCGCTAGTAGGGATGTCTTGATCTGTTTCTGCGTTTTCCTGTTTAATACCTTGAACCTTTACTTCAATTTCTTGCTTATCATCATTAACTGGATCGCTGTGACTTATATCAGTCTTAGAATCTGCTTGATTTTCATCTAATGATTGTTTTTGTTCATTGCTATTTGTTTGGACATTTTCTATTCGAGCGGTCCCACTATTAGTGTTGACTCCAGCTGCGTGAACAACTGGACCTGTCTGTGTTGCAAACAAGATGCCCACTAATACTGAGACAACGCCGATTGTTAATTTACGAAGTGCAAAGCTCGGGTGTTTTTCACCTTGAACAAATAATTTTTTATTCTTGCTTATTCCTTCAATCTTTACATTTTCTGTTATGTTTTTTAGGCCTTCTGCTTTAATTACCTCATTTCTTAACGTCTATATCTGCCCTCGGCTATATGATAGTCCCTTTATTAAGCAAAAGACAGCGGTTTCATAAAAAATAAAAGTGATTGTTATATAAATCTCAATGGTGATTGCATTCTTATCAAAAGCAAATATAATATGAAGTATACTACATGAAGCGAGCTTCATATTTTGGAAGGCGATAACCATTAATAATTTAGTTAGAGAAAAAAGAAAAGACGCTGGACTCACTCAACGTGAACTGGCAGAAAAAGTTGATGTGACAGAACGGACGATAATTTCAATTGAGAGGGGAAAATATAAGCCTTCCATTGTCTTGGCATATAAATTAGCGCAGGTATTTAATATCTCGATTGAAAAGCTATTTTGTTTGAAAGAGTATGTTGAAAATGAAAAAATTGAAAAGTAAAAATTGGGAGATTCTATGTTATGCAGTATTAGCTATAGGTTGGGGCGCATTATTAATTTTTGATTTGATCAATAAGGACGGTTGGCGTGCTATTAAGGACTGTATCTGGATGTTGATCTTTGGTTTCTTTGCTTTTGGTTATTATAAATTCGGCATCGAAAAAGAGGATGAACGAGATGAATTTGTAAAAGCTAAAACAGAGCAAAAGATGTATCGAATAGCTTACTTCTTAATAGTTGTCTTAGGTACTATCTTTGTAATTGCAGCTGGCATAGTTGATCATAATGAAGGTGTTACTACACCAACTATGATTTTGATGAGCATTGGCGTAGTTTTACTGTTACTTTGGAATCTCCTAACAGTTATTGAAATTGTGTTAAGTATTGTAAATGATCGAAATAATTAAAGTTCTGTACTGCTTATTGTGTAAGCAGTACTTTTTTTATTTTTCATAGGCATATAAAGTGACAAATACTCCAAAACGGTATAAATTTAGGAAAAACATAACTTACAAAATGTTAGAGGATGCAATTATGGAAAAGAAGAAAAACATCATTATTGGTTTCGGTAAAGGCGGCAAGACGCTCGCTAAGTTTTTAGCACAAAAAGGTGAAGAAGTTGTTGTCATTGAAAAGTCTAATCAAATGTATGGCGGCACCTGCATCAATATTGCTTGCCTTCCTTCAAAAAGATTAATCATCGAAGCAGCTAACGGCGTTGAATTTACAGATGCTGTTAACGGCAAGAATGAAATGACTGCTTTCTTGCGTAATAAGAATTATCACATGCTAGCAGATGAACCAACTGTTACAGTGCTTGATGGTGAGGCTAAATTTATTGGTGATCATCAAGTTGAAGTAGCAACTACAGATGGTCAAACTGTTCAATATGAAGGCGAACGAATCTTCATCAATACTGGAGCCGTTCCAGTTATCTTGCCAATTCCTGGATTAAAGGACAGCCCATATTTGCTTGATTCAACTGCCGCAATGGATCAAAAGAATTTGCCTAAACGACTAGTGATCATTGGTGCTGGCTACATTGGACTTGAATTTGCGGCAATGTTTGCAAGATACGGCAGTAAGGTAACTGTGCTGGATCATAAGAGTGCTTTTATTCCGCGTGAAGACGATGATATCAGCTCTGCAGTTAAGAAGGATCTTGAAGAATTAGGCGTTAAGTTTGAACTTGGCGTTGATATTAAGCAAGTGATTAACAAAGAAGATCATGTCGAAGTCGAATATGAAAAAGACGGTGAAGTATTCACTGCAGAAGGCGATAGAGTACTTGCGGCAACGGGTAGAAGAGCTAACACCGAAAACTTGGGCTTAGAAAACACTGATATTAAAACAGATGAACGCGGCAATATTGTCGTAAATGATCATCTTGAGACCAATGTTAAAAACGTCTGGGCAATCGGTGATGTCAAAGGCGGCTTGCAATTCACCTATATTTCACTTGATGACTACCGCATTATTAGAAGTCAATTGTTCGGCGATGGCTCATATAATTTAGCTAGTCGCAAGACAGTTCCATACAGTGTCTTCATTGAGCCACCTTTGTCAGAAGTTGGCTTAACTGAAGAGCAGGCTAAAAAGGAAAATATTAACTACAAATTATTCAAATTGCCAGTTGCTGCTATTCCAAAGGCTAGAGTTGCCAAGAATACGCACGGACTTTTCAAGGCGTTGGTTGATCCTGAAACAGAACAAATTTTAGGTGCAACATTATACGGCCTTGAATCACATGAATTGATTAACATGATTGCTTTGGCAATGAAGGCTAAGTTGCCATATACAATGTTGCGTGATCAAATCTACACTCACCCAACGATGAGTGAAGCTTTCAACGATTTATTTAAGTAATAACAAAAAGAGGCGCTAGAATTTCTAGTGCCTTTTTTCTACGTAAAGTCAAGTCTCATCTAGGGTTAGACCTGATATTTTTAGATAATTGTCCTTGATTGTTTTTTGAGGGCCGATTTATTTTTCGTTG
>NZ_CABUIW010000062.1 GCF_902491705.1 uncultured Lactobacillus sp.
GCTCAAGCTATAGAGGAATATATCAAATACTATAACGAAGAAAGGATAAAGAGCAGATTAAAAGGCTTAACTCCGAAAGAATATCGGAATCAAGCCTCTATTAATCCTATGTTTTAAAATGTCTACTTTTTAGGTCCCACTTCATAGCTCTTTCTTTGCCTTCATTTTTTGATTATTTCACTACATAACGTGTAGCCAAGCTTTGAATATATTGATCTTTACCAATTTGGTACATGTTTAAATCTAAAATTCTCTTGCGTCCAGTGACGTTATAAGTAATTTCTTTTGTTACCTTGAAAGTCTTAACGACTTTACCACGGCCGTTGTAAATCTTTACGGTTTGACCATCGTTTGGTAAGTAGTATTGTTGCGTTAACTTTTGAGTTTTTCTCTTCTTGCCAATTACAGCAAAGTCATGAATGTCTAGATGTTTCTTACCTCTTTCACCTAAAACAGAATAGCCTAACCAATACTTTCCTGCTCCTTGACCAATATCCCAGTATGGACGCTGAGTAATGTATTGAGCATTGTTGAATCTGCTGTAGAGATTAATATAAACATCGCCATTATGTTCAGTTTTGACTGCATTGTAGGCTAAGTACATCACTTTTTGAAGTTCGGTCAAAGATAGTTGGTTAAAGTTACCAATCTCAACCTTCTTACCATTTAAGGCCTTTTGTGCTTGAGTCAAATTACGTTCTGCTTGGTTAACTGCCATTTCTGTTGCCGTATTATCTGAAACAACGCTTTCAGCATTCTTCAAGTAGGTAATCAAGCTAACTTTTAAGCCGTAGTCTGCTAACTTATAAACATCCTTATCTTGAACTGCTTTGGCATCACTAATTGCAGATTCTAATTTCGATTTATTAGTAGCTACTTTACTTTGTGCTTCTGCTTGAGCAGCAGTATTGGCAACTTTAAGCTTCAAGCCCATCGTCTTTGAAACTGCGCTCTTCTTAATGTAACCTTCACCTGAAAGAGTATTGGTCTTAGGATCTGGGTAACCTACAACATGATAGAAGAGTTCGGCTTTGTTTTCACTTGGAACCCACAAGTACAACAATTCGTCCGCATGTTGATTCTCATCCAAAACTGTTTCTTCAACCAATGCAGTATTATATTTAGTTGGCAAAGTCTTGCCAGTTTCCTTACCATCAGCATCATAAAGTGGTGCTTTAGTAGGCATGTCTAGTCTTGTACTATTCAAGTTTTCATATTTAGTTGAAACCAATTGCTTGCTTAAGTACAAGTCTCCACCAGAAACGTACAAGTTAGTGCCTTTAATACGGTAATAATCACATGGATCGTGGTCACCATCAACTAATTGAGTTGAGAAAGTAACAGCTTTATCAAAAGTAAGCTTTTCACCTTTCTTAAGGTAGCGATCATTTGGAGCCATGAAGCTTGATCTACCATAGTCATAACTTGAAGTGTAAGTGCGGACATTATTAGCAGCTACCACACCTGTAGTTTGACCACTTCTAGCAATCAATGGATTAGTGTTTACAAAGCCGATATCAGCAACTTTGACGTAGCGGCCTTTACCCAAGTTGTAGTAAGGTACACCTTTGATGTTGTGATAAGGAATATATTCTTCCTTACCACCATTTTGTCTAAAGTAGAATCTTTGCTTAGTAGCAGCCTTTACTTTGCCGCTATATGCCAAGTTTTGCCAGCGAGAAATTCTGCTTAACTTGCGACCATTTTTATTATACAAATAGGAATTATTAACAACAGTTAACCACTTAGGACCACTTATTTTTTTAGTACTATCGACTGATAAATAATTACCATTGCCAATATTGAATCTAAGAATTGGAAAGTAATTACCGCCTTCATTAGACTTAGTATCCGTTTTTGGAGCACCGTAATATTTTACTGATTGCCCTTTTTTGAGATTTCTAGGATTTTTGCCTGATGCATAACTATAAGAGTCAGTAATCTTAATCGTTCCTGTTGCAGTTTGAGGAGCAGCTTGCACAACATTTGATTGAGTTTGATTAATCAAAACTGGAGTAGTGCTTAACAACACTGCGGCTGAAACAAATGCTATTTTCTTATTAAATTTCATGATTTTCACCACTATGTTTTACTAAAATTTTATTGTCTCATTCAAAGAATATTATACATCACCAGCATTACACCACTGATTCTAAAGCATTATAAAAAGCTGCGCCGTTTGAGCGTAGTTTTAGAGATTTAACTTTTCTCTTCTTGACAGGTGAGTAAATGCTCACTATAATCTTGAAATATAAGTGAGTGACTACTCACCTAAGGAGGAGAAATATGCAAGAACCTATTTTACTTAGCCATTTAAAAAAGACATTTGGTAAACAGCAAGTTTTAAATGATATCAATCTTACTGTAAGTAAAGGCACTATTGTTGGCTTAATTGGACCATCTGGCGCTGGTAAATCTACAACTATTAAAACTATGCTAGGTATGGAAAAAGCTGATTCTGGAAAAGCATTAATCTTGAATAGTACTATGCCCAACCGTCAAATTTTAGGCAAAATTGGCTACATGGCCCAAACTGATGCTTTATACGAAAGACTAACAGCTAAAGAAAATTTAAAATTTTATGGTGCTTTAAAAGGTCTCCATAGAAAAGAACTCACTAAAGAAATTGAACATATTAGTCAAGTAGTAGACCTCACATCTAGTTTAGATAAATACGTTAAAAACTTTTCTGGTGGAATGAAACGTCGACTTTCATTAGCCATTGCTTTACTAGAAAATCCCGAGTTACTGATTCTTGATGAGCCAACAGTTGGTATTGATCCAGCCTTACGAAGAAAAATCTGGCACGAATTAGAGCAAATACGCGATGATGGTAAAAGTATTTTTATTACTACTCATGTTATGAGTGAAGCTGAACAAGCAAATAAAGTTGCTCTGTTAATTAACGGAAAAATCGTCGCTTATGATGAACCAAAAAAGCTAGAGCAAGGTTATCACGTCGACACGATTGAAGATGTCTTCCTTAAAGCGGAAGATTTGGAGGCAAAATAAATGCGTATTTTAGCAATTACTAAACGAGTTTTATTAGAACCAGTGCGAGACAAACGAACTTTAGCTCTAATCTTCATCGCTCCCATTTTGATCATGTGGTTAATGAATGTAATGTTTTCTGCTAATACAGATGTTGACGTCACATTAGGAACTGTTAATGTTAGTCATTCTTTGCAAAAAACATTAGATAAAACAAAAGGTGTTTCAATTAAGCGGTACGCTAACAATACAGCGGCTGAAAAGCAATTAAAGAATCAAAAGATCGATGGGATTATTAGCTATCATAAAAATAAATATAATGTTACATATGCAAACACAGATTCCAGCAAAACACTTTTGACTAAGCAGGCTTTAAATGCAGCTTTAACACAAAAATCGGTCTCTAACTTAACCGGTAATTTAAAGAGATTAAATGCAGTCGTCATTAAGTTAGAAAACACTTTACAACAGGTTAATCCTAATTTTAAAATGCGACCTATTAAAGCTAAAAAAGTAGCTAAGCCTACAATTCAAAATCATTATAAATATGGTGATAGCTCTACCAATTTTTTTGCTAAAATCATTCCTATCTTAATGGGCTTCTTTATCTTCTTTTTCGTCTTTCTTATCTCTGGAATGGGATTATTAAATGAAAGAAACAGCGGGACTCTTGATCGTTTACTTGCTACTCCTGTCAAAAGAAGTGAGATTATCTTTGGCTATATGCTCAGCTACGGAGTCTTAGCTATTGCTCAATCTATAGTAATTGTTTTGGCAACAATTTGGCTTTTAAAGATTGAAGTAGTTGGTTCAATCTTTAGCATTATCCTTATTTGTCTTTTATTTGCCCTGGTTGCTTTATCCTTCGGAATTCTGGCATCTACTTTAGCTGAATCAGAATTTCAAATGATGCAATTTATTCCTATAATTGTGCTTCCTCAAGTCTTCTTTTCAGGAATTATTCCTTTATCTTCAATGGCGACTTGGGTTCAATATATTGGAAAAATTTTGCCACTGACTTATGCTGGGAACGCTTTAACTCAAATTGTTATGAACGGAACAAGTATTATGCAACTGGGCAATGATATTTTGGCGCTCTTTATCTTTTTAATCATTCTTGTTACACTGAATATCATAGGTTTAAAACGTTATCGTAAGGTCTAAAGAGGTAATTTATTATGAATGAGGCTTTTTCATCATATGAACAAAAAATTGAAAACGAAAAAATGCCAGCTGGCAAGAAAAAAGTCATCATCGCCTCGTTACATCTTTTTGCTAATAATGGCTTTCACGCAACAACCACTGCTGAAATTGCAAAAGCAGCTGGCGTAAGTGAAGGCACTATTTATAAATACTTTCGTTCTAAAGAAGACTTAATGAATAAGCTTCTACTGCCAATTTTAGAAAATATAAAAAATGGATTTTTCTTTCAAATTGAGAAGTATCAGACTTTAGATGAATTGATAGATTTTGCTATAGTAAATCGTCTTCAATTTTTACAGAATAATTTTGAATTAATCAAGTTGATTATGCAGGAATTATTAACTAATCAAGATATCTACCCTACTTTTCAAAAAATATTAAATGGCAAAGATGGTATTCTGACTTCTATAAAAAATATGCAACAGCATTATCCTGAAATTAATCAAAATCTTTCCCCTGAGCAAATAATTAGAATTATTGTAGCACCAGTAATCACACTATCTCTTCAAGAAAATTTATTTGGTATTAAATCTAAAAATACAACAGATGATTTAAAGCTTGTTAAAAAGCAAATTATTGCTGGTCTAGCCCAATAGCATTCAAAAAGGTCCTATTAAATCAACTAAGATTTAGTAGGACCTTTTTTACAAATTACTTACTCATTTCATCAAAACCTTGTAAATTCTTATCAAGGATTTTATAGTTCTTGCCTTCACTGTTTTGTAACTTTGTCTGCTTAATACCCCACTTTGACATTGAAAGCAATATTTCACGCAAGGCCTTTCCATTATCGGTCAAACTATATTCAACTCTTGGTGGTACCTCAGGGTAGACTTTCTTATTAATAATTTTATCGTCTTCTAGTTCTTTTAATTGTTTGGTTAAGATTCGTTGACTAATGCCTGGCAATTTTCGTTTTAATTCTCCAGTTCGCATTGGCGTCATTCCTAAATTACATAAAATCGATGTCTTCCATTTCCCCGAGATTGCTTTTAAGGTTACGTCAACGGCCAAATGATAAATTTTTTCTTCCATCTTTTCGCTCCGTTACTCAATTGTTACATTTATGTTCCTATAAGACATTAATGTACGTACTTACTTTTTATTAGTATGCCTCATATAATAGTTTCAGAAATTAAAATTATATGGAGGTATTTCATGAAAAAAACAAACACTAAATTTGCTTTATTTGCACTTGCAACTACGTTCTTTGCTGTAGGTGTTACTGAATTCATCAGTGTCGGTATTTTACCCGCCGTTGCTAGTGAATTTAAGATTTCTACTAGTACAGCGGGATTAATTACTACGATTTATGCATTAGGTGTAGCAATCGGTGCACCAATTTTGACTATGTTAACAAGTAGTTTTTCAAAGAAAAAAATAATCAGCGGAGCTCTTATTATTTTCTCCGTTGCCCACCTTCTTATTGCGATTGCACCTAATTTTATCACAGTTCTTATCGGTCGCTTTATTGCTGGATCTGTTCACGGTCTTTTATTTGCCCTTAGTTCTATTATAGCTGCAGAATTAGTTGGTCCTTCAAAGCAAGCTGGCGCAATTGCTTACATCTTCTCTGGCTTTACAATTGCAACTGCGATTGGTGCACCACTAGGAACTTCAATTAGTACCTTTGTTAGTTGGAGAATTCCATTTGTTGCCATTTCTATCCTTAGTTTTATCGCTTGGATTATGAACATGGTTGTTTTGCCAAAGGACAAGGCAAGCAATGAAAAGATTGATATTAGTACTCAACTTCACATTTTTACTCAGCCACACATTTTATTAACTTTAATAATCACCATTCTTGGCTATGGCGGTACTTTTGCTACATTTACTTACCTTTCCCCAATTTTAGAAAAAGTAACAATGGTTAAATCTGAATACATTGGAATTATCTTAGTTATCTATGGTGTAGCAATTGCCATTGGTAACAGCATTGGCGGGAAATTTGGTGATTCAAATCCTGTAAGAGCTTTATTCACTATCTTTCTTATTCAAGGTATTGCTCTAATTGCTTTCTACTTCACGACGCCTTATTTTGTCCCAGCAATTATTAATATTATTGTCCTTGGTCTCTTTGCCTTTATGAGTGTTCCTGTCCTTCAGTCATACATCTTAACTTTAGCTAAAAGTTATACTCCTGAAGCAATGGATATTGCATCATCATTAAACATTTCATCCTTTAGTTTTGGTATCGTACTTGGTTCATTTGTTGGTGGTCAAGTGCTTGATGTTTGGGGCTTGAGAAGTACAGCTATCGCTGCTGCTATTTTACTTGTAATTACCATTTTGTTAATGTTTGTTGAATCCAAAATGGAACAAAATCGTCTCTCAATGTCAGAAGTTTGCGAATAATTAAAAGCCACAGAAGCTAGTAATCAGCTTTTGTGGCTTTATTTTATTTTTTAGAACTCTTAATTTTAAAAATTAAGAGACAAGATATAAGCGTAATTAATACTGTAGTACCAAATGACCATTGATATCCGATAATTTCTGAAGAAGTCTGATGTTCAACAATATTATTAGTCGTTACTGCTAAAGCTGTACAGAATGAATTGGCTACTTGGACCATCGTAACTATGATCGTATTTCCGGATACTACACTCTTTTGAGGTAATGCGTTTAATGCATAGACTTGAGCTGGTGCATAACATAAGATTAATCCACCACATCTAATGGCATATAAAATAGTTAACCAAATGATTGACGTTCCCATATCATAGAACATCATTGGAATGGCTGTAATTAAAGCTACAATGCTCCCGATGATCGCCATTTTTTTAATACCAAATTGATCATATAATCTTCCAGCAAACGGTGACAAAAATGCCATTGTTAAAGCGCTTGGAATCATTACCATGCCTGAAACAATTGGTGATACTTTCAAAATATTTTGATTAAATAATGGCAACATTAATTCAGGAGCCATAATTGCTCCAGAGATAAGTAAAGTGATCAGCATCCCCAAACGATATTGCTTATAAGCAAAGACGTGCAAATCAAGTAAAGGATTGGCAGTATTAAATTGTCTTTTAATAAAGAGTGAAATGAAAATCACACCAGCTGTAGCAAATAAAATCGTAAATATAATATTGCCAGAAATCTCACCTAAGCGTCCAAGACTATAAAGAAGTGATCCTAAACCAACAATTGCAAAAAGAACTGACAGAGAATCAACTGAAATTTTTTTAGGCTCTAGAACATCTTTAACAAAAAATTGTGTACAAATTAGTGTCAACAAAGTAAATGGAATCAAAATTATAAAAAGCATTCGCCAGCTATAATATTCTAAAACAACTCCAGATAAAGTAGGCCCAATAGCTGGTCCTAAATTAATGATAATTCCGGCAATTCCAATTGCTAGGCCACGATTTTTGGCAGGAATAATAATTGTTAACACGTTCGTAACTAATGGCATATTAACGCCAACAGCTGCAGCTTGTACCAATCTACCAATTAATAAGATATTGAAGTTAGGAGCAAATGTTGAAATTAAAGTACCAAGTAAAAAGACGCCCATTGTCATCGTGAATAATTTGCGTAAAGGAAAACGATGCATAAAGTAAGATGCTAATGGCATGACCATTCCAGCAACAAGCATATATCCGGTATTAAGCCACTGCGCACTCATTTGATTAACATGGGTCTCTTCCATAATCATGGGCAAACCATTATTCATCAATGTTTCTGCTAAAGTTGTGATGAAACTACCGAGTAACAGAGTGGCCATCATGAAGAAAATTTGTCTTCGATTTTCTCTAATTGTCATTAACTACTCCCATTCAAATTCTGGATGATTATAATCAACATATCCTGTTTGTACATTTACACCAAAGATATGTTGAATCTTTTCTGCTAAATCATCTCTTGCTGCGTCTACTGATTCTTTGTTAACGTCGATAAATCCATCAATTGGAAAGAAAACATCGTTTGTTTTTTCAGAAATCTTCCCGTGCTCACTTTGACGCCAGGTCCAGCGACGTGTACGAACATCGTCGCCTACCGCATAAATAACTTCCCCTTCGTCGGGATGCTCAACTTTTTCTTTTCCAAGTGGAATAAAGGTATCGGTAGACTTAGCTAGTCGCATCATAATATCATCTTGGGCATTGTCTAAACTGTGAGTTCCCATTGGTACTGTATATTTAAGTGAAATTGCATTGTTTAAGTCAACTAAAGGATTGATATGTGGTAAACCTTTCCCTTTTGAAATACGCTTGAACAATGCTTCAGCAGAACAAGGATATCTGTTAGGATTGATACCTATTTTTCTAAATGCTTCTCGATATGGAATGATTTCTGGGTCCTCTTTGACATTCACACCATCAAACTTTTTATGAGAAAATTCAATATTTTCATCAAGAAGCTGATCGATAATTGGATAGTCCTTACTATTATCAATTCCTTTTGCTACTACAACTCCAACATACATATTTGGTAATTTATCAAAAATATCGGATGTTACTACGAATTTCATAATTGTCCTCCTTAACAAAAAAAGCTGGATAAGAAACCCGCCGCAATAGCGACGCTCTTATCCAGCTTGTAATTCTTTACAAACCCTCTGAACTTAAAAGGTTATTCAATTTTCTATTATTGTAACAATGAATTTTAGTTTACGTCAATAATTTTTTATCTGAAGCTTTCAGCAATTTCTGGATCCATTTCATCCTCTAAAATGCTATGTCCTTCATCTAAAGTTTTGATCTTTTTCATATCGTCATCACTTAATTCAAAATCAAAAATATCAAAGTTTTCTGTTAGTCTCTTTTTATGCACTGACTTAGGAATCACTACATAATTTCTTTGTAAAAACCATCTAAGCATTACTTGTGCAGTAGTTTTATGATATCTTTCAGCAATTTCTTCCAAAATTTGATTGGTAAAAATATGGTTAGCTCCTTCCGCAAATGGTGCCCAAGCTTCAGGTTGTACGCCTTCTTTTTCCATATATTGCTGTGATTTCCACTCTTGATTCCAAACGTTGGTCTCAATTTGATTAACAGCTGGCTTCACATCATTGAAAGTAATCAAATCAGCAAGTCGTTCGTTCCAAAAGCTGCTAACCCCAATTGCCCGAATGCGACCTTCTTTATATAAGCGTTCAAGTGCACGCCAAGTACCGTAATAATCATTGTATGGCTTATGAATCAGGTAAAGATCGATATAATCAAGTTGAAGTTTCTTCATTGAATCGTCAAAGGCTTTTAGAGTGTTGTCATAACCGTAATCATCAACCCAAATTTTTGAAGTAATGAAGATGTCTTCACGAGGAACATCGCTGTGTTTGATTGCATCCCCCACAGCTTGTTCATTACCATAAATTTGTGCGGTATCAACCAAACGATAACCGATTTCTAAACCATCCTCAACAACTTGTTGAGCTCGAAATAGATTATCAATTTGATATACACCAAAACCAAGACGTGGCATTTTGATTCCATTATTTAATGTAACGTATTTTTCTATAGTGCTTTCCTTTTAAAATAACTTTTTACTTATTTTAGCATTAATTATCTAAAGAGAGGAAAAGGACGATCATCTCAATGATGTCATAAAGAAGGACTTGATATCAAAATCAAGTCCTTCCTTCGGGTAAATATAAAAAGCGTAATTGCTCTTTATTGTTTACTATTTACTTCAAGTTTTCTTTAAAGAAACTTTCAAATTTATCAAATGGAATCTTATCCATTTGATCATACAAATCACAGTGAGTTGCATTTGGAACTACGACTAATTCTTTGTCACCAGTTAAACGTTTGTAAGCTGCTTCTGCCATGTAGCGTGAGTGAGCAATTTCACCAGTAACAATTAGTTTTGGAGCACGAATTTTTTCAATTCTTTGTTGTAATGGAAAGTTAAAGTAGCCCCAAGGACTGGTAGCATCCCAGATCATATTTGAGTTGATTGAACGTGGGTGGAAAGCACGTTTTACATAGTAATTATAGAAGTCACGAGTTACTGGATCTGCGTCTTCTGGTAATTCATCTGCAAATAACTTTTTAGCACGAACTGGGTTACCATCTTTATCAAATGGTAATTCGTGAAGACCACCAACTTGCTTACCGGTATCAACTTCTTCCCAGCGCATTTGTGCTAAGTAGTCTCTTTCCTTTTCACGTTCTTCTTCAGTCTTAGAATTGTTAAGACCATCCCACATTGAAGATGACATATCATACATTACTGAAGTAGCAACTGCCTTAATACGAACATCAATTGAAGCTGCAGTTAATACGTGGGAACCAAGGCCACAGATACCTAAAGCACCGATATTTTCACGATCGACAAATTTTTGCTTACCTAAGAAGTCAACAGCTGCTGAAAAGTCTTCAACGAAAATATCAGGTGAAGCAACATTACGACGATCACCGGAACTTTCACCAGTAGTTGATTGGTCGAAAGCAACAGTTACAAAGCCACGTTCTGCCAAAGTTTGAGCGTAAAGTCCACTTGCTTGTTCCTTAACAGCGCCAAAAGGTCCTGAGATTGCGATTGCTGCATACTTCTTACCTTCTTCAAAGTTCTTTGGAAGGTACAAATGACCTGCTAAGATAAAACCATATCTATTTTCAAATCTGACATTTTGTACTTCAATTTCTGGGTTAATCTTAAATACTCTAGTATCATTTGCTAATTTACTCATTGATAAAATCCTTTCTAAACAGCCTGTCCCATTGGACGAACAATAATTTCATTTACATCAGTATCTGCAGGTGTATCAATTGCATAAGCAACGGCCCTAGCAATTTGTTTTGGATCAAGACCAATCTGTTTTTCAGTTTCAATTTCTGCTTCTCTATTCTTAGGATCGTTGATTGAATTGAATAATTCCGTATGTACAGCGCCTGGAGAAACAATCGAAGTTTTAATTCCATTAACGCGTTGCTCTTGACGAAGACCTTCCATAATTGCGCGAACCGCAAATTTTGATCCATTGTAGACTGCTAAGTTAGGTACAACTACGTGCCCTGCTACAGAATCTGTCGCAATAATGTGACCTGACTTTTGCTTAACCATTGTTGGGAGCACCGCTGCAATGCCATTCAAAACTCCCATGACGTTAACATCAAGAATTTGTTGCCATTCTTGTCTTTGAGCTTTAATCAGTGGATTAACTGGCATCACCCCAGCATTGTTATACATTACATCGATATGACCAAATTTATCATTAGCAAAATCAACCACTGCTTGCATTTCTTCAAAGTTTGTAACGTCTGCTTTAATTGTGCTGATGCATGCTTCTGGTAAACTATTCTTAATTTCATCGAGGCGGTCTTTTCTTCTAGCTACCAAGATAAGTTTTGAGCCTTTATCTGCTAATAGTTCTGCAGTGGCGTTACCAATGCCACTTGATGCGCCTGTGATAATAATTACTTTATCTTTTAAAGTCATTGTTTTCTCCTTCCTTTTCAGCTTTTTCCTAAATTCATAAATAACTATACTGGGTTCCAGATAACATGTGAAATACTTAATAACTGTTATAAAATATAGGTAAAAACTATGTTAGGAGAAAAGTTGATGGATCTTAGAGTTTTACGCTATTATTTAGCAGTCTGCCAAGAGAAAAACATTACTAAAGCTGCCGAAGCACTTCATATTGCTCAACCTTCTTTGTCCACTCAGATTAAAGACTTGGAGCAAGAGCTTGGCGTTACTCTTTTTGAGCGTGGTCATCGCCAAATCAAACTTACTGAAGAAGGCTACTTTTTACGAGATAGAGCTCAAGAATTGATTGATATGGCTGACCAGACTGAGCAAATTATTCAAAGTTCTAAATTGATCTCAGGTACTTTACGAATTGGTGCAGGACAGACAATTGCAATGAAGCGGATTATGAAAGTAATTGCTCAGATCTCTAAAGAAGAAAATGATGTAAACTTCCAATTTATTGACGGAAATGCTGATGATATTGAAGCCCGTGTAAATGACGGCACATTAGATTTTGGTATAATTATGGGCGATCGCTCTTTAGAAAATTTCGATAGTTTAATTTTGCCTGAAAGAAATTCATTCATTGCCTGTTTCAAAAAGGATCATCCTTTAGCTAACAAAGATAAAATCACTCCAGAAGATCTAATAAAGTATCCTATTGTTTCTTCAAGTCAGACTCTTGTAACTGATAAATTTCGCAATTGGTGGGGAAATCTTTATAGTAAAGTACAAGTATTAGCTCAAAGTAACCTAGCTTATAATGCTTCCGTTCTAACTAGCAAAAGTGAAGCTGTTCAAATCACTTATAATCATCTAGTTGATTATGAAGCACTAAATTTAACAACTCGTTTGCTCTCACCTAAAGTTACTGATCCTAACATCGTAATTTGGAAGAAAAATGTTCATCGTTCTAATTTAGCTAATCACTTTTTAGAGAAATTACGTAATTCGTTGAATTAAAATAAAAGACCAGCTCTGTAGAATTTTGAAGTGGGACCTAAAAAGTAGACATTTTAAAACATAGGATTAATAGAGGCTTGATTCCGATATTCTTTCGGAGTTAAGCCTTTTAATCTGCTCTTTATCCTTTCTTCGTTATAGTATTTGATATATTCCTCTATAGCTTGAGC